>JAZRBT010000050.1:0-7512 GCA_045635245.1 Candidatus Coprenecus sp. | reverse complement strand
CTTATTGACAATATAAAGTTAAAATAATGTATCTGGAAATTCTTAAATCTAAAATTCATAGAGTTACTGTTACTAAGGCTAATCTTCATTATATTGGTAGCATTACCATCGATGTGGATCTGATGGAAAAAGCCAATATTTTTGAGGGCGAGAAAGTTTCGGTTGTCAATGTTACAAACGGTAATAGAGTCGAGACATACGCTATTCCGGGAGAAAGGGGTAAGGGTCAGATAGAACTCAATGGCGCTGCAGCCCATCTTTTTTCGGAAGGTGACATTGTTATCATTATGGCTTATGCAATGATGACACCAGAGGAAGCTAAGGAGTTTAAGCCCTCTGTGATATTCCCCGATACTGCCACCAATAAACTTGTCAAGTGAGTTTTCTGAAATCCAAGGCAGGTAAAATTCTTCAATGGCTGGCGCTGTTGTCGTTGTCAGTGCTGTTTCTGTATTTTGCGTTCAGGGGGGTAAAGTGGGAAGATTTTATAGCTGGAATCGAGAGCTGTGATTTTCGCTGGATTTTCGCATCGATGTTACTCAGTGTAGTGGCTTTTGTCGTTAGGGCTCTGAGATGGCGTCTGGCGATGCTGCCTCTCTCTTCCGATATTACACGAATGGATGCATATCGTGGTGTTACAATAGGTTATCTTGTAAATTTTGCACTTCCTCGAGCAGGTGAGTTTGCTCGTTGTGGAGTTATATCAGCAACGGGGAAAAGTTCTTTTGAGGCGGTGTTGGGTTCTGTGGTGCTGGAGAGAAGTTGGGATATGATTTCCTATATAATTATCCTTTTCGCGGTATTGTTGCTTGGAAACAATACTTTCGGAAACTTTGTTTCAGAGCAGGTATGGACCCCTTTTGTGGAGAGGGTTCCTTTTAATATGTTATGGCTGTTGGCTGTAGTGGCTTTGCTGGGAGTCGTTTCTCTTGTGCTGCTTTATCGCTATAGAGAGACTCTTTCAAAATATAAGTTCTTCAGCAAAGTTTTTAAAATAGCTTCGGGACTGTGGAGTGGTCTTGTTTCGGGAGTCAGGATGAAAGGAAAGTTCCGTTTCTTCCTTCTGACAATCTTGTTGTGGGGCTGCTATTGGGGTATGAGCTATTTTACGATAATGGCTTTTCCACAAGTGGCTTCGCTAACCTGGGTGGATGCAATGTTTCTGATGGTGGTAGGGGGACTTGGATGGATAGTCCCTGTTCAGGGGGGTATCGGTGCTTACCATTTCATTCTCTCATTGGCGCTGGCGTATATCTATGGATTGGAACAGACTACAGGTGTGATTTTTGCTACCATTTCGCACGAATCACAGGCCTTTACAATGTTGCTGTGTGGTCTGATATCGTTGGTTCAAATGACTATGAGTAAAAAGAAAATTTTTAAAAATAAATAGTATGAAAATCTCTATGAAAAGAATTCTGACAGTTTTGGTGTTTTCAATTGTCGCATTGGGCGCTTCTGCGCAGATAGATAGAGTGCGGGACTCAGAGTATTATCCTCGTAATGAGATATATATCCAGTATGGAACTCCTTCCGTAATGGAACTTGTTACAGTTTTGCATCAGGATTATGTATCGGGAGGACAACAATTTGAGGGAGATTCCCGAAATCACAAATTCTCCGGTGTTGCCGGTTTTGGTTATAACTTCTCCATTACTCCAAAGTTCGCTTTGGGTATTTATGGCGGTGTAAGTTACTCAAGTGCAGATTTGTATATCAATCACGCAGAGGGGGTGAACCTGCAGCAACCTGTGATGATTTGCCGTTCTCACATTATGAATTATAGCGGACAATTGGCAGTTTCAATGATATATTGGCAGAGAGGAGCCTGGGAGTGCTCGGGTGCTGCGTATGTGGGATTGGCATATCTTCACGAACGAGTGGATATGAGAGAAAATGAATATTTTATCCCTGAACCTGACAGCCGATTCAAACTTGCATATCATCTCACCCCTGTGAAATTCAGATACGGAGATGAAATCGGTGTTTTTGCCGAGTTAGGATTTGGTTACAGAGGACTTGTAAATGTAGGATTGTCTGTAAAGATATAATCTATTTGAACAGACCGAACAAGCGGGCATCTATCTGGTCCACAATAAAGTTGAAGTCTTCAGGACGTTCTTCAAACTTATATGTGTCCACGTCGATGACAAGCAGTTGCCCCTCATAGCTTTCGATCCATTTTTCATAAATCTCATTAAGACCTTTGAGGTAGTCAATGCGAATGCTGTTTTCGTATTCTCTGCCTCTTTTTTGTATTTGTGATACAAGGTTTGGAATAGAAGACTTCAAATAGATAAGAAGATCGGGGTAATTGACCATTTTTTTCATCAGATCGAATAGTGATGAGTAGTTGTCAAAGTCTCTGGAATCCATTAGCCCCATATTGTGGAGGTTGGGTGCAAAAATCATAGCATCTTCATAAATGGTCCTGTCCTGGATAATATTTATGTCGCTGTTCTGGAATTCGATAATATCCCTAAGGCGCTGGTTCAGGAAGTATATCTGGATGTTGAATGACCATCTTTGCATATCGTTATAGTAATCAACGAGGTAAGGATTGTAATCAACTGCTTCGTAACGGGGTTCCCATCCGTAATGTTTTGCCAAAAGTCCTGTCAATGTGGTTTTACCGCTTCCAATATTTCCTGCTACTGCTATGTGCATAATTGTTGAGAATCTATGAGGATTATTACAAAAGTTTCGGCACAAATTTACGAACTCTTTTGATTTATTTGTCATAAAAGGTATAAATAGTTACTCTGTCGGTGAAAAAAGAGGGCGTTGGTTTGCCTTCTTGCTCGCTTATTCCTACATTTGTGATATGATTAAGATTTTTTATTTCAATGACCTTCGCACTTGTTGCTATGTTGTTTATGACAAGAGCGGAAAGTGCGCAATAGTGGATCCCGGTTGTTACAAACAGTCGGAAAAAGAAAGACTTGTTAAATTTATTGAGGAAAATGGTCTTACTCCATTGATGATAATTCAGACTCACGGACATTTCGATCATGTGATGGGAAATGCTTTTGTTACAGAACAATGGGGAATTCCTACCTATATCAATGAGAAGGATCTGGACCAGGTTCAGAGATCTTCTTCCTATGCCTCTTATTTTGGATATGAGTTTGCCAATCCTTCCGGCAGATTTATCAATATGGAGGACGGGGATGTGATCAATATCGGAGAGATTCAGCTAAAAGTGTTTACCACTCCGGGACATACTCCCGGTGGTGTGGTTTTGTACAATGAGGCTGAGAAATATGTTATTACAGGGGATACTCTGTTTATGGGAAGTATCGGCAGGACAGATCTTCCCGGCGGAGATTATGACTCTTTGATGGAGAGCATCAAAACCAAATTGCTCACTTTGCCCGGAGAGACTCAGGTATATCCGGGACACGGTCTCTCTTCGAGTATTACATACGAAATATATAATAACCCATTCCTTGTCTAAAACAAAATTCAAATGGAATTCATAGATATAAAGAAGGCATCGGTCAATAATCTGAAGGAGGTCTCTCTGAAGGTTCCTCGTCATAAATTGATAGTCGTTACCGGTTTGAGCGGCAGCGGAAAGTCTTCTTTGGCTTTTGATACCATTTATGCTGAGGCAAGGCGCAGATATATGGATACCCTTTCTGCTTATGCAAGGCATTATATAGGGGTAATGGAACGCCCTGAGGTAGAGAGTATTGACGGGTTGAGTCCTACCATTGCCATTGAGCAGAAGAGTACAAACAGAAATCCCAGATCGACTGTCGGAACCATTACCGAGATTTCCGATTTTTTAAGGTTGTTGTATGCAAAATGTTCTATTGCATATTCTCCGGCAACAGGGAAACCGATGGTCCGTTACAGTGATTCTGAAATTGTGGATCTGGTACTGAATACATATAACGGCAAGAAGTGTATAATTCTCTCTCCTTTGGTAAAGGGGCGTAAGGGTAGTTATAAGGATCTTTTTGAGGGACTTATAAAAAAAGGTTACACTCAGGTCAGGGTGGATGGCAATATCCTCCCGATCGGAGATGTTGCCGATGGACTCGACAGGTATAAAGTCCATTTTGTGGAGCTGGTGGTTGATAAAATTGTCCCTAAGGAAGAGGATGAAAAGAGGGTGAGAAATTCGGTGCAGATAGCATTGAATGTGGGCAAGGGAAGTTTGTTGATTTATGAGCTTGAGAGTGGAAATGTATCCCACTACAGCAAACATTTTATATGTGCCGATACCGGTATTTCATTGCCTGAGCCGGCACCGCATACATTTTCATTCAACTCACCACAGGGAGCTTGTCCAGAGTGTGGTGGTTTGGGTGTTGTCAGGGAAATAGATATAACCAAAATTATTCCCGATACCTCTTTGTCGATAGCAGAGGGTGCGATAAGACCTCTTGGCCCAAAACGTGAAAATAACCTTTTTGCGATATTGGAAGGGGTTGCCAAGAAATATGAATTTTCACTGTTTGAACCGGTCCGGAATATCTCTCAGGAAAATATAGATATTTTGCTCAAAGGTTCTGAAGAACTCATTCGGATCAATACGAGTGGAGGACTTTCAGAGGTGATAACCTTTGGCGGAATTCTTTCAAAAATTGAAAAATCTGAGGAGGATTCTGAGGGGAGCGGTTATGAGAAATTTGAAAGGTTCTCGAGTGAAAAAATTTGTCCGAAATGTAACGGGGGAAGGTTGAAGGAGGATTCTTTGTGTTTCAAGATAGATGGAAAGGATATCTCCGAGGTTTCGGATATGGATATTTCCCAATTGTATGATTGGATTTGTTCTCTTCCCGAGAAATTGGACAAGAAGAATGTCAGGATTTCGGGAGATATTATTAAGGAACTGAAAGAGAGGACCAGTTTCTTGCTCGATGTCGGTTTGAGTTATCTCTCTTTGAACAGGACTACCCGCTCGTTGAGTGGTGGGGAGAGTCAGAGGATTCGTCTGGCTACTCAGATAGGTTCCAAACTTGTGAATGTATTGTATATACTCGATGAGCCGAGCATCGGTTTGCATCAGTCAGATAATATCAAGTTAATCAATTCGTTGAAGAAGCTCAGGGATGAGCACAATACCGTTATGGTGGTGGAGCACGACGAGCAGATGATGCTCAGTGCCGACTGGATTGTGGATATGGGACCCGGGGCTGGAGAGAACGGGGGAGAGGTGCTTTACAGTGGCCCTCCGGAAGTTATGATGCAAGGGGAGAACAAAGGATACAATGGTTATACTTTTGATTATTTGCGTGGTATGAAATCGATTCCTGTGCCGGCAGTCCGCCGAAAAGGGAATGGAGAGTTTATTGAACTTAAAGGGGCGTGCGGAAATAATCTCAAAAATGTGGATATAAAGATTCCTTTGGGTTGTATGGTGGGAATCAGCGGGGTCAGCGGAAGTGGAAAATCTTCATTGATCAACGATACTCTGATGCCGGTCATAAGCAATAAGTTATACAGGTCGTTGTATTCTCCGTTGCCGTACGAGTCGATTTCGGGCATTGAGAATATTGACAAACTTGTCGAGGTGGACCAGTCTCCTATCGGACGTTCGCCTCGTTCAAACCCTGCTACTTATACCGGAGTTCTGACCAATATCCGCAAACTTTTTGAGGAGACTCCGGATGCTAAAATCAGGGGTTTCAAGTCGAATAGATTTTCATTCAATGTCAAGGGGGGAAGATGTGAAGTGTGCAAGGGGGCAGGAGTGGAGATTGTGGAGATGAATTTCCTTCCGTCTGTAAGTGTCAAGTGCAAGGAGTGCAATGGCAAGAGATTCAAACCAGAAGTGTTGGCTGTCAAGTATAAAGGAAAGAGTATTTACGATGTCCTCGAGATGACTATTTCACGGGCTGTGGAGTTTTTTGAACCGATACCTTCCATTGCTCAGAAGCTGAAGTCATTGGAGGATGTGGGACTTGGATATATTACTCTCGGACAGTCGTCATTTACATTGAGTGGCGGGGAAAATCAGCGTGTGAAACTCGCATCGGAACTTGCCCGTCAGGCTACAGGACGTTCTTTGTATATTCTCGACGAGCCTACCACAGGTTTGCATCACGAGGATATAAATGTATTGATGAGTGTGTTGCAAAAGCTTGCTGATCAGGGTAATACAATTATTATAATCGAGCATAACCTCGATGTTCTCAAGTCGGTGGATTATCTTTTTGATATGGGACCGAAAGGGGGACGTGACGGAGGTATGATTGTTGCGCAGGGAACTCCTGAAGAGGTAGCTGTCGCACCGCAGTCGGTGACAGGTGAATATTTGAAACCGTTGTTAAATATTAAATAGGTATGGATATGGAAAGAATTGATGTCTTTTGTGAAAGTGTAGGTCAAATGGTGGAGTGTGCTCCCGGGGAATCTTTGATGGAACTCTCAAAGAGGGTAGATACAGGATGCAAGTTTCCGGTAGTGGCTGCCCTTGTGGATAATATGCTTAAAGAACTCTCTTTCAAGGTATATACTTCGCATACCATTCAATTTATAGACTATACCCATCCCGACGGAAGAAGAACATATAGCCGGACTTTGTCGATGGTGTTGCAAAGGGCAGTGGTGGAACTTTATCCTGATGCCCAACTTTTTTTGGAGTATAATCTCCCAAACGGATTGTATGGGGTGTTGAGAAGAAAAGGGGAGGACAAGTCTGCCGAGCCAATGCCTCTGAAGGCAGAGAATGTTGCTGCAATAAAGGCAAAGATGGCAGAAATTATTGCAGGCGATTTTCCTATTGTCAAGACAAAGATGCCCAATGCCAAGGCTTGTGAGATTTTCAAAGCGAACGGACAACCCCTGAAAGGAAAACTGGTCTCGAATATGGAGAAGTTTTTTGTCTCGGTATATACACTTGACGGTTATGCCGATACATTCTATGGCCCGATGCTTGACAGAACTTCTCAGATAGATGTTTTCGATTTGATTCCTTATTCGGGTGGATTTTGTTTGCAGTCTCCTTCGTTGGGAAATCCAAAGCAAATTTCAGGATATAAGTTTCAGGATAAGTTGAGTTCTGTTTTCAAGGAGAATTCCCATTGGAATGCTATTCTGGGAGCCAATGGTATTACCTCTGTAAATGAGGCTATAAGACTTGGCAGGACAAAAGATATGATAGCGATTGCAGAGGCTCTTCACGAGAGAAAGTATGCGGAGATTGCCGATATGATAAACCAGAGAAGGGGTACTGTGAAGCTGGTTCTTATCGCGGGACCTTCGAGCAGTGGCAAGACCACTACTTCCAAGAGAATAGCCCTTCAGTGTAAGGTATTGGGACTAAATCCCAAAATTATTGCAATGGATGATTATTTTGTCGACAGGGAGCATACTCCAAGGGATGAAAAGGGAGAGTATGACTTTGAGAGTATCTATGCAATGGATCTCGACTTTTTGGGAGAACAGCTGAATGATTTATTCCAAGGCAAGGAGGTGGAACTTCCAAAATTTGATTTTATTCAGGGAAAACGTGTATCCAGCGGAAACTTTATGCAGCTCCACGATGCCGGTATTCTT
>JAZRBT010000049.1:0-5357 GCA_045635245.1 Candidatus Coprenecus sp. | reverse complement strand
GCACCACCGCAGATAAACAAAATATTGGTGGTATTCACAGCTATCATTTTTTGCTCGGGATGTTTTCGTCCTCCTTGAGGGGGAACATTCACAATAGTTCCTTCAAGAAGTTTCAACATTGCCTGCTGTACACCTTCACCTGAGACGTCACGGGTAATGGAAGGATTGTCGCTTTTACGGGCAATTTTGTCTATCTCATCGATAAATACAATACCTCTCTCTGCCCTTTCAACATCATAATCACACGCCTGCAACAGTCTTGAAAGGATACTTTCGACATCCTCTCCCACATAACCTGCTTCGGTAAGAACTGTCGCATCAACTATTGCAAAAGGGACATTCAACATTCTTGCAATGCTCTTAGCGAGGAGAGTCTTTCCTGTTCCGGTAGGACCTACGAGCAAGATGTTTGATTTTTCCACCTCCAAAACAGATTTCTCATTTTCGAGGGTAGAGTTTTTTGCCGCCTTGTTTTTGTCGTGAACCTGATTGATCCTTTTGTAGTGGTTATACACAGCCACTGAAAGATATTTCTTTGCCTCCTCCTGACCTATAACATACTGGTCCAAAAATGCAGTAATCTCTTTTGGAGTAAACTTCAGAGACTCGCACTTCTGAGTGCCTTGTTTGGATCCTTTCTTAGGGAGGTCATCCCCGAAAACAGATTGAACATAATCACTGATTTGCATTGCACAGTCTACGCACAATGCTCCGCCTCTACCTTCGAGCAGCATATCCACATCTTTGGAATTTCTGCCACAGATAGCACACTTAAGGGTCTTTTGTTTATCCATTTATTCTATTTTGAGGGACGTGTTAAAATTGAATCTACCATACCATACTTCACTGCCTGCTCTGCAGTCATCCAATAGTCGCGGTCAGCATCTTTTTCAATTTGTGAAAGGGATTTGCCTGAATGTTTTGCAATGATTTCGTACAATTCGCCTTTAAGTTGCTTGATTTGTTTTGCCGCAATTTCGATATCAGATGCCTGACCTTCTGCACCTCCGAGTGGCTGATGAATCATTACTCTCGAGTGAGGCAAAGCCGAGCGTTTTCCCTTTGCTCCTGCAGTAAGAAGAACTGCAGCCATAGATGCTGCCATTCCGGTACAAATGGTAGCGACATCGGGAGTTACGAGTTGCATAGTATCATAAATTCCCAGGCCGGCATACACAATGCCGCCCGGAGAATTTATATATATTTGAATATCGGCAGCAGAATCGGTAGATTCTAGGAAAAGCAGCTGTGCCTGAACGATATTGGCCACATCGTTATCGATTCCCACTCCAAGGAAAATGATTCTGTCCATCATCAATCGTGAGAATACATCCATAGCGGCAACATTGAGAGATCTCTCCTCCAAGATGGTAGGATTGATGTAACCGGCGGTTACTTTCGAGTATGCATCCAATGTTGTACTACTGATACCGATGTGCTTTACAGCATATTTTTCAAATTCTGTTGCCATTTTATATTCGTTTGTTTGGTTATTAGTTGTTCATATTGCGAAGTTCTTCAGCTGATACCTCTTTGTTCTCAAGAGTTACAGTGTTGCGAACGAAGTCAAGAACGATGGTTTCTTCTGCTTTTTCGATCAAACGACGAGATTGTTTCTCATCTTTTAGAATCATTTGGCTGAAGTTTTCAAGGTGTTCTTCAGGAACGTTTTGCATTCCGTACATTGCAAACTGATATTGTGCAAGTCTGCGAGCTTGCTCTTTAACAGCTTCTTCGGTAATCTTAAGATTATTGTCAGCCATTATCTTGTTTGCAACTGTCTGCCATTTGAAATCTTTGATGAATAGAGGGAAATCTTTCTCGATTTCTTCCATTGTGAATTTGCCTTCGTTAACTGAATATAGCCATCTCTTCAAGAAGTCCTCAGGAAGAGAGATGTTTGCTTTGTTGATGATATATTCACGAGCGTCCAACATAAAGCGGTAGTCGCTTTCGTTTTTGAACTCAGAAGTCATTCTTTCAACGATAGCTGCATCGAATTCCTCATCGGTTTTCACTTTGTCAGGACCGAACATTTGGTTGTAAAGTTCTTCACCGGGTTGAGCATCAACGTATGTTTTAACCTCTTTAACGGTCAAGTGCCATACAGGTTGTACATCTGCCAATTCTTCTTTTTTGATACGTAGCATCGCTGCACGGTCAGCTTCGTTAGGGAAGATAGCGGTAACGTCGATATCCATCTCATCACCTGCTTTTTTACCGATGAACAAAGCTTTTCCTTCTTCGTTCAAAACAGTTGTAGAGATATATGTGCTTTCTGATTTTCTTTCACCCTGAACAAGGTCAGCGATGATAAAGTCGCCATCTTTAACCTCTTCGCAATTGTCAAGTTTTGCAAATTGTTTGTAGATAGACTTTTTGTACTCCTCTTTTTCAGCGTCGGTGATAGCAATGCTGTAAACAGGAACTTTATCTTCTGCTGTAAGAGCGATGTCAAATTTAGGAGCAAGAGCGATATCAAAAGTGAAATCGAATTCCTGGTTGTTTTCAAAGGTGTTTTTCTTTTCATCTTCTACAGGAAGAGGTTCACCGATGATAGTAAGCTTGTTCTCCTCGATATACTTGTTAAGATTCTCTGAGATAAGGATATTGATAGCTTCAACCAAAGCTTCTCCACCGTGGATCTTTTCAATCAAAGATGCAGGTGCCATACCTTTTCTGAAACCTTTGATATCGGCATTACGACGAAATCTGTTTAGAACTTTTTTTCTTTCTTCAGAATAATCTTCTTTTGCGAAATGGAACGATACTCTGATCGTTAGTCCATCGTTGTTTAATTCTTTAATTTCCATATTATTTAGTCAATTATATTTTTCTAAAAGCAAGTTGCAAAAATATAAAATTTCCAGCAAAGGAACAAATCGGAAACAGCAACATACCTATATCTATTTATCATTGGCCAATTTCACCTTCACAAGCGGAACAAAAACTGAAAAAAATCACTATATTTGATTGGAATTTTACAACTGAAACAACAATAACAACTTAAAAACATATTACAATGAGACAAAAAATCGTTGCTGGAAACTGGAAAATGAATACTGTTCCCTCAGAAGGAATTGAATTGATTAATGGAATCACAAACCTATTGGGAGAAGTACCCGCTGATGTTCAATTGATTATCGCACCTCCATTCACTCACTTGATGGCTGCTGCAGAGAAAATCAGCAACTCTCCTATCGCCCTTAGCGCCCAAAACTGCGCAGACCAGGCCAAAGGTGCTTATACCGGAGAAGTTTCCGCTGCTATGATCAAAGCTGCAGGTTGCTCTTATGTAATCCTCGGTCACTCTGAAAGAAGAGAATACTATGGTGAAAACTCTGAAATTTTGAACAGAAAAATGGCTTTGGCTTTTGAAAACGGCCTTAAACCCATCTATTGCGTAGGTGAGAAATTGGAAGAGAGAGAAGCCGAGAAACATTTTGAAGTTGTAGGAGCACAAATCAAAGAGGTGTTGTTCAATCTTAATGAAGAACAAATGAGAAACACCGTTGTAGCATACGAACCAGTATGGGCTATCGGAACAGGCAAAACTGCAACATCAGAGCAAGCTCAGGAAATCCACGCATTCATCAGAAAGACTCTTGCTGAAAAATTCGGAGAATTGGCTCAGGAAATCACAATTCTTTACGGAGGAAGCTGCAAACCTTCAAATGCTCCCGAACTATTTGCCCAAGAAGACATCGACGGAGGTCTTATCGGAGGTGCCGCACTTAAAGCAGAAGACTTTATCGGAATTGCAAAAAGCTACTAATCAACATTTTAACTAAAAGATGGATTACATAGAAGTATCTGTTAAAATAGATCCGTTCAAAGAAGAATTCGCAGATATTGTCGTGGCTGAAATCGAAGAATTAGGCTTTGAGAGTTACCTTACAGAGGCTCCATATCTCAAAGCCTATATCCCTCACCAACTTTTCAGCGAACCAAATCTGAAAACCAAATTATGGGTTCTCGACACTGAACTTTTCAAAGTCGAGTATTCCCTTAATTATATAAAAGAACAAAATTGGAACGCAGTATGGGAATCGGCATTTGAACCTGTCATTGTAGATAACAAATGTACTGTCAAAGCATCATTCCACAAAGGGCTTCCCAGAACCAAATACACCATTAAAATTGACCCCAAAATGGCATTTGGCACAGGGCATCACCAGACCACATCTCTAATGATAGGTATGATGCTCGATATGGAAAAAGAGATCAAGGACTTGAATGTGCTCGATATGGGTTGCGGTACAGGAATCCTTTCGATTCTTGCAGCCAAGATGAAAGCAGCGATTCCGGTACACGCTATCGACATTGACCAGATAGCAGTTTACTCCGCACTCGAAAACAACTACAAAAACAGAGTTGCAGAAAAAGTCAAAACTCTTTGTGGTGACGCTTCGCTCCTCCAGAGTGGCAAATACGACCTCATATTGGCAAATATCAACAGAAACATCCTGTTGGAAGATATGTCCACATACGTCCGCTCGATGCGTCCCGGAGGAACACTTATTGTCAGCGGCTTCTACGAAGAGGACATAATAATGCTCCGCACCCAAGCCACAAAATGCGGTCTGACATACATTTGCCACAAAACCAAAGAAAAGTGGTCCGCAATCAAATTCCAGCTGAAATAAGCCAATAATTGCCAAAAACATACTAAACTCCTCTCTTTCAATCAATTAACCAAAACCAAAAAGAAAGAGAGGAGTTGATTTCAAAAAAATGCATTAATTTTTTCAAAAAAACACACATTTTTTTTTGGTATTAAAAAATAATGCTCTATATTTGCAGTCCCAAACAAAACAACGCGGGCGTGGCGTAATTGGTAGCCGCGCTAGACTTAGGATCTAGTGTCTTGCGACGTGGGGGTTCGTGTCCCTTCGCCCGCACAAAAAGAGGAAATTTCGAAAGAAACTTCCTCTTTTTTGTTTTTTATCAGGATAAACACCTGTTCTATTCAATATCCCTGTGAGTGTTATCCGTTTATAAAAACTTTTCTTACATTTGTTACGTCATAGCGGAGGAATGCTATGATATAACATAAAATAGCGTTTTGCTGTTATTCTTGTCATAAGAAACTACCACTTTCATTACGATGACACAGGAGTAATAAGCACAAAACGCCTGCCCTTTGGCGTGGGTTGGGCTTATTTGTGTCTCGGGTATGTGGTAGTACCTTTATGGCGGATGATCATATCCACGCTTTTATATTACCCATATCTGTAGAAAAACAATTAGAAGCCATAAATATGAAAAAACTTATCGTATCAACATTCATCCTGCTGCTGACAATAGGAGCCGGTGAAATCTCAGCTCAAAGCTTTCTTGAACGACTTGGCAAAGCT
>JAZRBT010000048.1:0-6445 GCA_045635245.1 Candidatus Coprenecus sp. | reverse complement strand
ATTGATGTTACAGTTCAAAACGCATCATTGACCAAAGGTCTTGCAGGTGATAAAATCCTCTCAGGTGATGCAGTTCAGGTAAACGATTTCAAAATCTTCCTGACTGATGCTCAAGGTAATGAATATGATGCAAAAGAAGTTGATGGTGTAACTCCCGCTCAAACTTATTGGTCTTCAGCAGATTTGTCACAAGGAGGAATTGATGCTGCATTCCACTATGTTAGTCCTAATTGTACACAAGTCGTAGCAATTGCCAACATTGGTAAGGATATTACTTATGCTGAATACAAAG
Source organism: Candidatus Coprenecus sp. (assembly GCA_045635245.1). Classification (GTDB taxonomy): domain Bacteria; phylum Bacteroidota; class Bacteroidia; order Bacteroidales; family UBA932; genus Coprenecus. The sequence goes on along the minus strand of JAZRBT010000048.1, from coordinate 6,153 downwards.
CATTGGAAAATTTGAAAATTGAGAATCAGCAAGATCAGAAGAACCTTGTTCTTTTCGATGTTAAGACTTTGGTTCCTTCAGGTGATGTTCACAATGATCAAACAAACGATGGTGTATTGGTTTCTCAACTGTACACAGCTGATATCCTTCTAACTCCACGCGTTTCACGTTTTGAAGTTGATGGTTTCAATATCAGTTTTGATCCCACCGATCCTAAATTCGAAGAAGTTCGTATTACCCAATTGGCAATCCAAAATTATTATCCTGAAACAAATATCGTTACAGGAACAGAAGCCGGTACTTTGGTGAACCCTATCACCAATTTCAACGATCAGGCTCAAGTTTACAACTGGTTGGATGATCCAACTCAACCTGTAATTTGGTCAAGAGACTATTTCGATATCACCTTGACTCCTTCAAATCCAATCGTTGACACTCCTGAGAAATTGGCTTACCACTTGTTCTCTTGTGATCAAACCCCTGTTTTTGTCATCAAGCTTATTGCTGACGGACAACCCGCATATCTTTATTCAAAAGGTTTCTACAACGCTTCAGGCGAACTTATTACTGAGTTCAATGAGGGCACAATCTATCGTATGAGTGCAATGGGCGAAGTTAATTCAGACGGATCTCTTCCTTTCACTGATGATGATATTGATCCTATGGACCGTTGCATCGAAATCACAGTCGAAGTTGTAGAGTGGGCTGTTGAACTAGTTTACCCTGAATTTTAATAATAAATATCTATCTTAATTCTTTATCAAAAACATACATATTATGAATCTTAAATCATTTGCTCTATACCTTTTGCTGATTGGAGGATTTGCGTCATTTGCAACATCTTGCATCAAGGAGGATTATAGCGACTGTAGTAATCTTTATCGCCTGGAATTCAGTTACTTTGGCGATGGTCAGACCGAACTTTTTAATGAAAAGATCGGAAAGGTTGATATGTATGTTTTTGATAGTCAGGACAATTTCGTATTGTCGGTACCTGTTCCTGAAGAAGATTTGCGCTCTCGTCAGACTGCTTTGCCCAAGCTTGAAGCCGGGGACTACACTATTGTGTGCATTGCCAATACTTATCAGGCTGATGTTGACGGACTCAATTCAGGAACCTTTGACGAAATTACCTTTGCCGATAAAAATTATTACAAAGGAAGTACCGTTTCGGGAAATGACTCCCTCTATTGGTCTTCCATTGAATATACTATCGTTCCCTACGATCCTTATAAACAAGTGGAGACTCGCACTACAACTTTTGCAAGTTCCCACTACGATATCTATGTAGAGGTAGTCGGTGCCCCTGCTTTACCGGATGATGCCGGCTACCCTACAATAGAATTGGTAGGTGTTACCCCAATGACCGATTTCAATAACACCGCCATAGGTCTTCCAACAACTTACGTAATGGATGCCCGCCACGATAATGTAGAGACTCTGACCGCTGTGGGCAACATTATGAGACACACAAATCACGAGGCAGTTTATTTGAAAATTGCCGGAGCTAACGGGGAATCCCTTATCGAAGTGAATTTTGCACAGCATATTGCCAAATATCAAATCGATGTTACTAAGCACGAGTGTATTATTCCATTCCGAATTGAATTCATATCAGGAAGCGTAAAAATCTCAGTTCCTTCTTGGTTTATCGAAACTGTAACCCCTGAATTCTAATGATCACTATGAATAGCAAATTCAATACAATACTCTTGAAATATATCCTCCTTGCCATTCTTACTGCAAGTTTTACAGTGAGCTGTACCTTGGATGAGGAGAACCGTTCAGGTAAAACAAGATCAGCAATGATTGAAATCAATGTTATGCCGGAAGGTATGACAAAATCGGATCCTACCGCACAGGAGGAGACAATAAGCACATTGCGCATCTATGCTTTCCTTGGAAACAAACAAGTGGGTTCACACTTTCGTACCAATGTGGTGGCAGGCGAACCATTCTATATGGACCTCGCCCTACCGGAAGAGGGTGTTTATATGGTTGATTTCTATGTAATCGCCAATGGTGAATATATGCTTTATGAATCTGGTTCAGTTACTTTCAAAGATGAAATGAGTATAGCTGAACTTCAAGCGATAAAATATACCGGTTTCAGTGATGTGATGCCGCTTTATACAATAAAGAAAGATACTATCGATGTCAAAAATGTTGCTGCAGATTCCAATACTGCAGAGGGGCACGAGGGACACATTATCCTGAATGATAAAGTTGCCTTCCAGCTTGGCCGCTCATTGGCAAAAATCTCAATGTATGCAGCAAAATCGGATGAGATGTCGACAACTCCTCAAGTTCTATCAGCAACACTCCTTGCGGGAGGAACCCGCAAATACAGTTATCTGTTCCCCCAAGAGAGCTCTATTTTGAATGATATTCCATCTATGGAATCTGATCAAGTAATTCTCTCTACATCAGTGGATATTACAAGAGAGATAGAACAAGGATCTGAAGCTCAGAAAGATCCCCAAAATTACAATTTGATTTTTGCAGACCATTATCTTCCTGAAGTGACATTTGGAACCCCTTCCTGGGACCAGTCATCGGGAAACCCTAGGGAAGTGGTTTTGTACATTGAATATACTACAACCCCGGGAGGAGAGATTAATAATGCATACGTATACCTTCCTCCGATTGTAAGAAATACCCACTATAAAATCTGTACTCTCATCTCGGCTGACGGTAAAATTACACTCAATTACGAGGTGGAAGATTGGATTACAAATAATACAGAAGAGTTGACATTTGACTATCCGACCCATACATTTCTGTTGTCAAAACTCCCTACTTCGGTAGATGATTTGGGCAAAAAACCCGAACATCCTGCCCGTATGTCGGAATCAACTCCATTCGTAGGATATTTCCAGATGAGTTATCCTGTAAATGACAGATGGACTCCAACTCTTTCAGGACTCGACGCTTCCAATTGTGAAATCAGAGTGTTTGATGTTCACTCAACATTGGAAGTTCCTCACAAAGATTGGCCTATCGAGGCTTCAGAGAGGTGGTACAGAATAGAAGTTACCCCTGATCCGAGCAAAATCGATATAGGTAAAGAGGTCCGCCTTTCCATTACTTATACAGCAAGTGGTTTGGAGGTTCTTGAATACCTGATGATCAATGGTATCAATACCGACTACTTCTGGCCATACGCCGGCACCAGCCACCAAGATGCTAACTACGTAATTATCACAATGGTAGAATAATTCAGTTATGAAAAAAACAAGCCTTAAAATCGTATTATATATTCTGACCCTTTTCTTTGTTGCATCTTGTGCAATGAAAGATGATATCAATATTCCTCAGAATGACAGTATTGTTTTGGATATATCATCAGGAATGACAAAAATGGAAGATACCCAGGCAGAGTCATTTGTAAGTCACCTTGATGTCTTTATTTTTCAAACTGAGAATGGTGTCCCTCAAAATCGTGAATATTACGGCCGCTACCAAGTAAACAACTCTCCGACTCTTACACTCAAAGCATTGCGTACAGATTTTGAGCAAGATAGGGAATATGTTATTTACATAGTTGCCAATACCACTATTTCGTCTCCTGAACTTGCTTCTAATGTATTGGTATATGACGACTTGTTGAATACTATGCAAGAAGACCCCAATCTTCACCTTTCAGCTCTGAACATTGGATCAGATGAGACAAATACAGATGATATTCCAAGATATTTTCTGATGGATGCTGTAGCTGAAGACGGTTACGACAATACTTTAATAAAAATTAACGATGCGGACCCTACAAAAGAGCTGCTACTGACTGCAAAACTGAGTCGTGCAGCAGCCAAGGTGGTAATCAATATTGAAGCGAGCGAAAATGTTACCTTCAAATCATATACCTACGAAGAGGGTTCGGAAGGTGGTTTGTACTATTTGAGAAATCTCCCTTATGATACATATCTTCTTGCGGAGGCTCGTCCGGCTGAGACTATCTATGCCAAAGTGAGGAATACAAATAAAACTATCAACAGCTATTTTACCTGGAATCCTGAAGTTGATAACAAGAAAGTCTCTTTGACTACTTATGTCTATCCGAACCATTGGACCAACGAAGGAATCCTTGAACACGAGACAAGTGTGATAATGAATCTCCCAATGGTTTACAATCACAATGGGGAACTTATGGAATTTCATAACTCCTGGTATAAAATTCCAATGACTGACGATCAGAAGTTTGAAAGGAATAACTATTATGAAGTCAATATCCTTTTGAACCGCCCGGGAGCAATTACCGAAGTGACTCCAATTGAATTGAGCGAAATTACATATTCAGTGGAGGAGTGGACCAATGTAGATATCAATATTGACGGACAGGATACACCCGAGTATTTGATGGTCAGCCGTGATACACTCGAAATGCACAATATTGCTATTGATGCAACATCTTTGGATTTCGCTTCTTCATCTCCTGTAACTATTTCAGTGAAAGATATTCACTATTATAATAAGTTTGGAATAAAGGTAAGTATCTCCGGAAATCTTGTGGAGGCAACTACCCCTGCAGGAAGCATTGCAGGAAAAATCACTGTAGAGAGTCCCGTTCCAACCAATAATGCTATCAGATATTTTACATTGGTTGTTAAAAATCAGGAGAATATCACCCGTGAAGTATTTGTAATCCAATACCCTTTGGAATATATTACAAATATATATGCGTGGTATTCATATCGTGACGATTTCTTCTATGCTGCAGGCAGAACCAATGATGAGGACGGACAGTCTGTTCCAACAACATACGAAGTGCAAGGGGACAGAATCAGCAGTGCCACTTGGTCTTCCGGAGCCTGGAGATTGAACAAGGCTTCGACCAATGGAGCTTTCGTGTCTAAAGTCTCAGGTACACAAACCAGTTCGGGATCTGCACCAATCTATTATTACTACTACGACCGATCCTATTTCGGTGATGTGGAAGTTCAGCAGTCTACAGCTCTTTCTAGAGGTAATCCCAGAATGTACCACGTACAGATCAAAGCAACCTCTGATACATATACAGTGGCTATCCCAAAAATGAATGAAACCACAGGTTATACTGAAGATACTGATGATAACTCAAAACTGGTATCTCCATCATTTATGATTGCATCGCAGTTGGGAGCTGTTTCTTCAGGTTCTTTCAACAATTATGAGATGGCTGCGAGCCACTGTCGTGAGTATGTGGAGGTTTACAAAGATCCTGTAACCGGCGAGACAGTCCATCTTACAAACTGGCGTTTGCCAACCCGTGCAGAGGTCGAAATCATTATCAAATTCCAAAACGATTCGGAAGTTATGGATGAAGTTCTGGCCGGAGAATTTTACTGGTGTGCAGACTCCGGCAGAACAGGCCAATATGTCAGAAATCCTGACTATTCTCAATCTGGAAGTGGTTTGCGTTGTATCCGCGATGCATATTAATCGAGAACGTTAATAATATATATAGTATGAACAAGTACATAAAAATAGTATCTCTATATTTGGTTTCAATGTTGTCTTTGATGGGCTGCACAGATGACATTTTTACTTCGCAGGAGCTGGTGCCTGAAGGATATATGCTAATCGAATTTGCAGCATCAGTTCCCGAAATGAACAGGGTAGAGACCAAAGCAGTGGACCCTGATGGAGCGGGAGTACAGCAGATATCTGTTTTCTGTTTTGATGAAAACGACCTGTTTATCACAACCGTTACCGCAGAACTTGAAACAGATGGTTCCAACCCATCTTTGACAGGAACTATAAGAGTTATGGTTCCAGAGCAAACCAACACTTTGCAATTGGTCGGTAACCAGAACCTGACATATTTCCGTGAAGACAACTATCGCGGTATGTCTGAAATCGATGTAATGTCTTCTTTGGAGGCATCTGCCGGAAGAATGATCTATTGGGCTCGTAAGACTATTGCAGAAATCTATAACCACAGAAGTGTTTCAAATCCTGTAATGCTCCTTAGAAACCAGGCTAAAGTCACTTTGGAGATCCTTCCAGGGGTGGATTTTGTCTCAAAAGGTTGGCTGGTAGTGAATTCCAATGCTTTTGGAACAGTTGCACCCTACAGCAGTGAATATGGATTTGTAGCACCCCACTACAAGGACCGTCCTTTCGTTACACTTCCTGAGAACCGTTCAAAATTGTCCAATTATATGGATGTACGTC
>JAZRBT010000047.1:0-11085 GCA_045635245.1 Candidatus Coprenecus sp. | reverse complement strand
GAGCGATACGTTTTTTGGTATCATCGAAGTCAAGGATAACAACATTGATCTTTTGATCAAGAGCAACAACTTCTTCAGGGTTGTTGATTCTGCCCCAAGATAGGTCGGTAATGTGAACAAGACCGTCTACGCCACCAAGGTCAACGAATACACCATAAGGGGTGATGTTTTTAACGGTACCTTCAAGGATTTGTCCTTTTTCAAGTTTACCGATGATGTCAGCTTTTTGAGCTTCGATTTCAGCTTCGATAAGAGCTTTGTGTGAAACGACAACGTTACGATATTCGTTATTGATTTTAACAATTTTGAAGTCCATTGTTTTGTTAACGAATACATCGTAGTCTCTGATAGGTTTAACGTCGATTTGTGAACCAGGCAAGAATGCTTCGATTCCGAATACATCAACGATCATACCGCCTTTAGTACGACATTTAACGTAACCTTTAACGATTTCATCTTTTTCGAATGCTTCGTTCACTAGATCCCAAGAGCGTAGTGAATGAGCTTTTCTGTGCGATAGAATCAACTGACCTTTTTTGTCTTCAGCTGTTTCTACGTAAACTTCTACTTTGTCACCAGGTTTGATGTCAGGATTGTAACGGAATTCAGAGATGTTGATAACACCTTCACTCTTGTAACCGATGTTTACAAGAACTTCACGTTTGTTAACTGCCATTACAACACCTTCAACTACCTCGTGTTCAACTACTTTTGAAAGAGTTTGGTTGTAACTGTCTTCGATGGTTTTGATATCCACATCGTAAAGTGCATCTTTTTCAAAGCTATCCCAGTCGAATTGGTCAACGGGAACTGATGCGTTGCTTTTTCTTGCGATGGTTGCTTGAGCATCCATCATTTCTTTTTCTTTAGTCATAAATTGTTAATAATTACTTCTAAATAGTGGTTAGACATTATGTATAATCCCTTTTTTCAAAGGGAGCGCAAAAGTAAATACTATTTTATTCTTTTCCAAATGTTTTTCAAGAAGTTATAACTTTTGCAGAGCTCCTTTTTCACAGGCACCTGCAATAATGAGTCCAACTTTTGAAAAATTCAAAAGGGGCGTCGGTCCCGAAAGGCCTTCACCCCTTTTATTATATTGTATATCTGCAGAATAGTACTGCGCTTTCTATCTTTCTCCCAAATCTTTTTTGAATTTGGCAATAAGTTTTTCGGGCCAGTCGGTAAGTGGCTTCAATGGAGTTCTGAAACATCTTACCATTCCGGGAATATCCTCGTATGCCATAGGACCGAGAAGTTCTCTGTTGTCATACAGCCATTGGAGTCTGTCCAAAGCGTACATTGCCTGAGAAAGGGTAAACACTTTTCTCGGGAAAGCTATTCTGACAAGTTCCATATCTGCAACAATAGTAGGATCTGTAGCAGAAACTTCTGAAGCTGTTCCTCCTTCCATTGCTCTGACGCCGGAGCACAAATAAAGGCCGGCAGCCACAGCACTTGCCGGATAATCTTTTACAGGGATATGCTCGCAGAATTTTTTGGCATCGATATGAGCACCCAGCACACCTGGAGGAGTCACCATCGGAATACCTCTCTTGACTGCCTCATTGACAAAGAATCTGATAAATGATGGACTTTGAGAAACATACTCCTCGTCAGTAGCCTCATAAAGACCTTGGATCATAGCCTCGATCTCTTTCATCGACATACCTCCGTAGGTCACATAACCTTCAAAGACAGCCACCACCTGATCCATCTTCAGTTTGTCCTGATAGTTATCGGTACAGATAACCGCACCACGGGTACAGGTAAATTTACGGGCAGAGAAATATACGATATCTGCCAGATCACACATCATTCTGATAATCTCAGAAAGTGATTTGTCGGCATATTGTTCTTCGCGTTCAATAATCAATAGGGCATTTTCAGCCAAAAGTGTAGCATCGAGAAGGATTCTCAGACCATATTTGTCAGCAACCTTTCTTACCTCTTTATAATTGGACAAAGAGAAAGGCTGGCCGCCGATAAGATTTGTAGAAGCCTCCATTCTTATAAAAGGTATATGTTCCACACCATTTTCCTCGATACACTCAATCAATCTGTCAATCTGAACATTTCCCTTAAACTGATCGTCAGATGCAGAAATGAAAGCAGACTTGTCTACAAGTTCCACTGCCCTACCGCCATTGAGAGTGATGTGATTGATGGTACTTCCAAAGTGATAGTTCATAGGAACCACATCACCTTGTTTCAAAAGGGCACGCATAATCACATTCTCAGCAGCTCTACCCTGATGGGCAGGAACCACATATCTTTTACCAAGAACCTCAAAAACAGCATTTTCCAACCTTGCAAATGTCTCAGAACCTGCATAAGCATCATCCGCACGCATCATTGCTGCAAGTTGCAAATCACTCATTGCATTGGTGCCGCTATCGGTAAGCATATCCAAAAATACGCTCTTTGAATCAATTCTATATGTATTGTAACCGGCCTTTTGAATCGCTTCATATCTCTCATCAACAGAAAGGAGGTTGATTTTTTGAACAACTCTTGCTCTATGAAACTCCAATGGAATATCTATACCGGTATAAAATTTAACTTTTGTCATATCTTCTGTAAATAGTCAGCAAAAGTAACTCTTTTTTAACAAACTCGCTGAATTTTTCTTGGGATTTTTCTTCCGCCACCACACCACACCACAAAAATCAACTTTCCCAAACCATCCCTCTGCCATTCCCGAGCACAACACCCCTGTCATCCCCGACAACATATAAGCACTTTTCCATGCCCGAAACAAATTCAAGCCATCCGGTATTGCGTGCGAACGCTTTGCGGAGTGAGGACCAAGGGCGATGAGAGAATGAGCAGGAAAAGGGCTGCTATGTCTGAGCCGAAGATGAGTTCGGCAGCCCCCTGCCCATTCCGAAAGAGCCCCCGAACGGAGCACTTAGTGAGCCCCAATTCCGAGTGGCGCCCAAATAGAATTCCAACAATGGCACCAATTTTAAATAATTCCCAAACAACTACCGCGAATATTTGTTCAGTTGAGCAAAAATATCCTCTATTCTTCGCTCAATGGTACAGAATTTATCAATTTTATACCGATTTAAGCACCGTCGCACAATAAAACAGCTATTTTTTCGTTCAACGATGCAGTATCAGAATGAACTGAAAGATAATGGTATCTGTATTTTACACATAATAACATAGATGCCCGGTCAAGCCGGGTATGACATCACAAGCTTGACATAACAGAAAGAACCTACTAGGTAACGAAACAGATAAACCATTCCCTGGTACCGCATAAATGACATCATTTCATAACGATAATCAACCTACCAGGGAATAAATCTTAAGAACCGTTCCCTAGTAGCATCAACCAACGATACATTACACACAAAACCAAATACCCGGCTTGACCGGGTATGACCGAAAGAGCCGGGTATGACCAAAAGAGCCAAGCTTAACCGAAAAGCCGGGTATGATCTAAAAAAGCCGGGCAGATGTTCCGAAGCTCATAAAACACAAGAGCCGCGATTCTCAAGAAATGAGTTCGCAGCTCCTGATATATTCACACCGCATTGGGCAGCAGATTATTCGCCGAAAAGATATTTGTGTTGCTCGGGGGTGAGAACATCGATTTGTTTGTTCCACGATGCCAATTTCATCTGAGCCACTGCTTTATCCACGCTTTCAGGAACATCCACCACGTTTGAAGTGATTGATTTTCTGTTTTTGACCATATATTCGGCACTTAGAGCCTGGATTGCAAAACTCATATCCATAATTTCTGCCGGGTGACCGTCTCCTGATGCAAGATTTACAAGTCTGCCTTGTGCAATGATAAACACCTTGCGACCATTTTCAAGACGATAGCCCATAATATTTTCACGTGCTTTCCATTTTTCGACAGCATTTGCTTCGATTGCAGCCACATTCACCTCGCAGTCGAAGTGACCTGCATTACAACAGATTGCACCATCTTTCATTTTGTTGAAGTGTTCCATTGTGATAACATCGTCACATCCGGTAACGGTCACAAAGAAATCTCCGAATTCAGCAGCCTGAGCCATAGGCATAACATCGAAACCGTCCATCACTGCCTCGATAGCTTTGACAGGGTCGATTTCGGTAACTATAACGGTAGCGCCAAGTCCTTTTGCTCTCATTGCCACTCCTTTACCACACCATCCGTAACCTGCTACGACTACAGTCTTGCCCGCTACGATAAGATTGGTTGTACGGTTGATTCCATTCCATACGGACTGACCTGTACCATATCTGTTGTCAAAAAGATATTTGCATTTGGCATTGTTGACCAGAATCATAGGGAAACGGAGTTCTCCGGCTTTATCCATTGCCAAAAGTCTCATCACCCCTGTGGTAGTCTCCTCACAACCACCGATTACCTTGTCCAAAAGTTCGGGATATTTGGTATGAATGGTATTTACAAGGTCGCCACCATCGTCAATAATCAAATCCGGTCCGATTTCGATCACCTTTGAAATATGTGATTCATACTCCTGAACAGTAGCATTATACCAGGCAAAAACATTCAATCCGTCGTGCACCAAAGCCGCTGCAACATCGTCCTGGGTCGAAAGAGGGTTTGAACCTGTCACATACATTTGGGCTCCACCGGCAGCAAGAACTTTGCATAAATAAGCAGTCTTTGCTTCAAGATGGATTGACAAAGCAACCTTCAAACCTTCAAAAGGGCGCTCTACCGAAAATCTCTCTTCCAATTGACGGAGCAAAGCCATATTGGTCTTTACCCACTCTATTTTCCTTTTACCTTCTTCCCAAAGCTGGGGATTTCTGATTTCACTCATACCTGATATGTTACAACAATTTCTAATTTATTTCAAGTTTTACAACATTCTCCGTTTTCGGAACACAAAGATTACCACCAGAATTGTAGTGATCATAAGTCCCAAAATCATACAGAAGTCGGCAATTCCTCCAATCATCGGAATCTTGATATTCATTCCATATACAGAAGCAATCAATGTTGGAGGCATAAGGAGCAATGACACAAAAGTAAAAATCTTCATAATGCGGTTCTGCTCCAAGTTAATAAGACCCAACACAGTATTCTGCAAATAGTCCAGACGCTCAAAACTGAAGTTTGTGTGATTCAAAAGAGAGACAATGTCCCTGTTTATCACAGTCAGTTTGGTAAAAATATCTCGAGGGAACTTGTCACTCTTCATAATCGAAGAAATCATCCTCTGTTTATCGACGATATTCTCGCGCACCAACATTGTATTTTCCTGCAACTGATTGATATCCAAAAGGAACTCTTCATTCACATTCTTTCCGGTATTTACCTTCTTGCTATATGAGTCAATCTCTTTTGACATCAACTCGATCATATCCGCATCAAGGTCGATACGATTCTCCACAATACCGATAAGAACGTGATAACCTGTAGGATAGAGTCTGCTGTTTATCTGAATCTTTCTTTGGATATCGGTAAAGCTTCGCAACTGCACATTTCTGATGGATACAATAATACCTTCACAAAGGATAAAAGAGACAGCTTCCATCGAATAATCGTCCGGACCGGGAATCAGGAAGTTGGTATTGACCGAAACAGTGGTCTCTGTTTCAAAATAACGAGATGATGACTCAATCTCTTCAGCCTGCGCCCGAGAAGAAAGTGATGTGTCCAAAAATGCCTCAACTGCCCTTTTCTCATCTCCGTCGGGACTGTAAAGATCCACCCAGAGCAAATCGTCCATACCCAACTCATCCAAGAATTTAAGATCTTGGGAAATCTCTATTTTTCCTTTTTCTTTATAGAATATTTGAATCATAAATACCGAATTAAAATGGTTAACAAATCTTGTGACTTATGCTTACAGATTGGTTACCACCATCGGACTCGGAATTCAAAAGGATTGTGCTTGAGTTTAGACAAAAAAGATGGAACTGACTGATTACCAAAAGGTACAGCCAAGCGGTCACTCGGAAAGACTCCGAGAAATAGAACTCTGTTTGCCGCAACACGAACCACCATAATCGTCCATTTCTTCTCTGATTTTTAAAAATTTAAGGATATCTTCGCAAAGATAGGAAATATTTTCTTAAAGGCAATCTACATCCGACATATTTCAAAAAAAGAAGTGCCTCCCACCACAAAATCGCAGTGAACAGGCACCTCTTTATTATAAAACGCATAACAAGGCGAGCAAGCTCACCTTGTCAATCCACATATGACTAAGAAGTTCGAGCGCAACAAGAACCTACCAGGGAATAAAACCACTAATCCATTCCCCAGTAATAACAATTAGACATCAATTCGTAACGATATTCACCCTACCAGGGAACAAATCCCAATAACCATTCCCTAGTGGCAACAGCCAGAAGTACATTACACATAAAAGCAGTCATTCCCGACCCTGATCGGGAATCCAGATACCCGGTCGAGCCGGGTAGGACTATAATAGCCAGGCATAACACCACAACACAAGCCGGGTAGGACTATAAGAGCCAGACATAACAGAAAGAACAGGGCATAACTCCTAAAATGGCACAACACATTCAAACACTTAAGCGAAGCACTTATTGATGAGAGAATGAGCAGAAAAAGGGCTGCTGTGTCTGAGCTGAAGGCGAGTCAGGCAGCAAACAAGCACAAAAAAGGGTCACCCCGAAAGGCAACCCTAGCTTAAAGAGCTAATCTAAAGCAAGTTAGAATTTATATCCCAAAGAGATGTCAAAATATCCCAAGTTGAATCTTACCTTATAAGTCTCTCCACCATATTTCTCCTTATATCCATAAAGATTTGTGATATGGCCCTCGTAGCTCAATCCAACATAGAAAGAAGAATACTCAATTCTCGCACCTGCTTGCCAGCCCAACACAAACCAATTGAGTTTATCATCACCCATATCATCTTCACTGAAATAATTAATTGATTCCTTAACACTTTCACCGGCATAAGAAGCCTTATAAGTCTCCCCACCATAAAAATGGAAATTAGGGACAAAACCGGCAAAAGGGACAATTGTGATAGAAGTAGAAGGGATAGCAATAGGCAAAGCCAAATTCAAAGGAATCCTCATTGTAACAAAATCAAGAGAACTCTTAAGGGTCATACCCTCATAACTCTCTTTCTCAGACCTGAATGTCCAACGAAGACCTGCTCCATACGAATAGAATACAGGCGAGTTTCCAATCTGGGACATATAGTCAAAGTTCAATGCAAGAGCATTCAGATCCATCGATTCCGATTCACTGACACCATCATATATTACCTTTGCAGTACCCCAAGTAGGAGCATAAGTAAAATTAACTGACATACCTCCCTCATAGTCATCATACAAAAACTGAGCATTGGATTTAAACACAGATACACAAAGTACCAGCAATAGTAAAGTCGATAATTTTTTCATAAACTTCTTCTAATTTAAATTATTAATTATAGTTATACCACTACAAAGATAATATTTCCCCAGAAGAAAGACAAATTTCAAAAGGACAAATTTTCAAAAGATTAAATCAGAAAAAATCGACCCGGACCACAGGTTTTTTAGAAACACTCTCCTCATTGAATCCAAAAATCACAGAACGTACAGCATCAGAACCACCTGATGCGAACGCCTCAGAAGAAGGAACTCTATACAAATAATATCGGTAAGCCTCATTCACTTCCCCATAAACCACACTCATATAAGACTCTTTACCAGACAAATACCCTCTAATATCCTTTACTTTCACAATATTTCCTGCCGGAGATTTTTTCAGTGAAAAGCCACCTTCAATCCAAGCCAAAGAGACTTCTACTGCCCTTTCGGGACAATACTCCAAAATATACTCATACAGAATCACCCCCCTGCGTTCAAGGCTCAAAGGGGAACCGAGAACTCCCTCTTTTGCCAGATAGTCGGTAAAATTCCTTATAAAACCTTTCTCTTCTACAATGAATTTTCTTATAACTCCTTGCCATACAGACGAATTGTAATAAAAATCAATCATTCTGGAGATACCCATTGCAGTTCTGAGTTCAAATGGAGATATTGCAGGTGTAGAGAGTATCTCGTAGGGAGGGAGAGGTGAATATTTCAGACCTTTTTCCAAAGCCACAGCCCTCATCCTTGTCCCTGGAAGAAGTTTGAGCGACTCTATCTGAAGTTCCGCAACCCCCATTTCCACCAAAGTCAGAATATCCTCGCAAAGCATATCTAACCTATAGGAAGGGAGTCCCACGATCAAATCGGCGTGAGTCTCAACATTTTCGAGCGAACTCAGATACTTTAGCCCCTCAATGGAACTTTTCAAATTGCCCTTTCTTCCACACTCCTCGAGCACACCACTGTCCAGACTTTGTATTCCCGCCTCAAGATGAAGCAATCCCTTGGGAAGAGAGGCTATCTTGGCTTTCAACTCTTCAGAAAGCAACGAAGGGTGAATTTCGAGATGAAATCTCATTTGTCCATTGTACAAAGAAAAAATATCGAGCATTGTACAAGCTCTGCGAGTATCATAATTAAAGGTCCTGTCCAGAACCCTCACATCCTTAATCCCCTTATTGCAAATATCTTCCAGACGGGAAGCCACTTGTTCCAGAGACTGATACCTGACAGGTTTTTCCCCACCACTCACACAAAAAGCACAGGTATTGAAACATCCGCGGGTCGTCTCGAGTTGCACAAAGGGTTTGTCCCAATTGAAAAACACACTCTCTTCGGGATATTTCAATGAAGAAAAATCGGCAACCCTTGCTATTCCATTATCATAATATTTGCCGTCGGCAGCTGATATCCAGCACAATCCGGAAATATTTCTCCACTGCTCCTCATTCTCTATATTTATGAGAAATTCGGGCAATACATTCTCTCCCTCCCCTCTTGCCACGGCTGTAACAAAGGGATACATTTGCAAAAAAGTTCTGTTGTCCCCCAAAAACTCAGGACCGCCACAAATCACCTTGACATTATCAACCAACTGAACGGCACGGGAAAGCACCTCTATTTGCATTTTATGGGTAAAAAGCCAAAAAGTTGCAGCTATGACATCGGGACGAAACTCTGCTACCGACGCAGCTATCACCCCCGGAGAATCATTGATTGTCCCCCGGACCACGTACCATTCCCACTCGCTGTGCCGGTCATCCACCTGAGCGTGGATAGCGGGAAGTGCCACCGACGAGTGTGAATATGAACTATTTATATCTAACCAAAGGATTCTTTTCATAAATATCAGCAGAGGGTCTGTTAAAGAGACAAATGCTCAATCAGGATTTTTGCACCGAGGAAAATCAGAATAATTCCGCCGAGGATTTCCGAACGTTTGCCAACCTTTGTTCCAATACATCTTCCACCCAAAAGCCCCAGAAGGGAGGCAAGGACAGATGCTGCAAAAGTCATTACAGTTCCTACAGCTATTTTCTCAAATGAGAGACCTATCATTGCTATCGACACCCCTACTGCTATAGCATCTATACTCGTTGCAACAGAAAGAGTTATAAGATTTTTTGTTTTCAAAAGAGAGTGTTTGCTATCGGGATTTCCACCGCAACACTCCTCCTCTTTGGAACAACCCTCAATAATCATTTTCACTCCTATATATCCCAAAAGGGCAAATGCGATCCAATGATCCACACTCGAAATATACTCGCTGAAAGAGATTCCAAGCAACCATCCCAAAAATATGAATCCCCCCTGGAAAAGGCCGAAACAGAATATGATTTTCAAGATTTGACGGGCTGTCATCATCTTTCTTGTACAAATCCCACCAGTCAAAGAGACTGCAAAAGTATCAAAACACAATCCTATTGAAAGGAGCAAAAGTTCTATATATCCCATCTTATTTTTTCTTGAATATCAATAACCCCGCAAATGTAATCACTCCGTTGATAATTAACAAAGAGAATCCCGCATCAAAACCCAAAAGCACCACCAATCCCTTGTTAATCAGATACGATAAAACAGGACTCGCAACACAGATATATGGTACGAACTTCTCCCGAACATCCCTTTTCACCCATAGAGCAAAGGCAAAAAGACCCAGAATCGGACCGTATGTATAGGAAGCAAGGGAATAAATCAGTTCCAGCACAGAATCATTGCTGAAAAAGTAGAACCCTGCCACCATCCCCATCAACACTGCAACCACCACAAATTCCACTGAAACCCTTTTACGGAACAATTCTTTCTCAGAGAGTTCTTTCTTTGCATCGAGTTCCAGAAAATCGTGATAAACGGAACTTGTCAGAGAAGTCACCGAGGCGGCAGAAGAGGGATAGGAACTCGAGACAAGTCCCAACAAAAACAATATCAGCCCTGCGCCACCCATAACATTCATTGCCATCCAAGGGAAAACACCATCTACGGAGGTTACTCCCAGAGACTCCAATCCTCCTGCCTGATCCACATATAACGCAAACAGAGCGCCCAAAAACAAAAAGAGCAGATTGACTGCAAAAATTATCCCCGAAGTGGTATAAAGATTCTTCTTTGAAGAAGACAAATCCTTACAGCCCAGAGCCTTTTGCATCATACCCTGATCGAGTCCGGTCATTGCTACCGTCATAAAGAAACCTGCCACTATTTGTTTAAGAAAATTGGTTGGAGCAGACCAGTTCAGATCCAGCACCTGAGTTTTTCCCGATGAGAAAACCTTTGAAAAAGCCTCTCCGACACTTCCGATACCCAATCCTTTGACAAGTGCAACCGCAGCTACTGCTACTGCCAGCAGCATAATTGTAGTATGAAAGACATCGGTCCAGACCAATGTCTTTACCCCTCCTTTGAAAGTATATAAAAACAACAGCAACAGATAGAGCACCACTGTTGTCATAAAAAACACAGAAGGATTTTCACCCGAGTAAAACGAAAGCAACACTACAGCCACCACATAAATCCTCACAGCACAACTGAGCAGTCTCGAGAGGAAAAAGAAAAAGGCGGCACTCTTTCGTGAAACACTTCCACAGCGCTCAGAAAGAAATGAGTAGATAGAGACATTGCCGAGACTGAAAAACTTTGGCAGCAGCACCCTGGCGACAAAAATGTACCCCAGCACAAAACCCACCACCATCGGCAAATAATAGAAATTCTGCACGAGCACATTCCCCGGAACAGAGACAAAAGTGACCCCCGAGATAGATGCTC
>JAZRBT010000046.1:0-11733 GCA_045635245.1 Candidatus Coprenecus sp. | reverse complement strand
GCAAGAGTAGATACCTGTTGCAGGACCATCTGTGTCAAATCTTACAACAGCGATAGCTTTTCCTGCTGTAGCCTGACGGTCACCAAATACTTGACCAGCTTCTTCATCACCTGAATAGTAACCTACAATTACAGGAATAGTGTTAACAGTACCAAGTGCAGGAGTTGTAGATAGTGAAGGATATTCTACCACTTTCAGTACATCACCTGTAGTAGGCTCTACTACTGCAACATAGAATGTATATGTTGTTTCAGGAGTCAAACCTGAAGCGGTAAGGATATTTGTTCCTTTATAGCAAGAGTAACCGATAATATCTGACATATTATAGTTGCCAAGACCACCAGGATTGTTATTGAATTCATAAAGCATATCCTCAAACTTTTGTTCCAAAGCAACTTCTATTTGTGCAGCATCGAAATCCTCTGGTGCGCAAATGTTAGGAGCATAGTAAACAGTCTTGTCTGAAGGAGTAAGTTCAACCTCGAAGTAGTAAGGAGTAGCAGGAAGTGCATTTACTTCAAAAGTACAATCTTCCGGATTATTTTCAGGAGGAAGAGTCTTGAAAGTAACCAATTCAGGAGCTGATGTCACACCACCAGAATAACCGAAAGCAATAATGCTGTACTCAGTATTAGGGAAGATGCTGTATGCATATTCTTCATAGTACTCAGGACCTGTTGTCAGCATAATACCTTGATTCATAAATGCAGCATAGGTAGAAACGATTCTGTTCATTATCTCTTCAGCAGTACTATGACCATCATATTGCTCAATCAACCAACAGTATGTAGCAGTTGGATCTGAAGGATTCACGCTAACTCTGAATGAATTTGATTTGATATTATCCACTTGGATGTCAAAAGTCATTCCTGTATACTTAGGTTCATCAGTTTTATATGAACCAAGGGTTACATCTGACAACAAAACATAATTCAAATCGTCAGCAATTTCCACTGCTCCTACCAAATATTGATATGAGGTGTTAGGAGTCAAACCTGAAGCGGTAAGTTGTACGTCACCACTAAAGAAAATCTGACTGTGGATCTCATCTATGGTCATACCGTATGAAAGAAGGCTCTCTACATAATATTTGAGATACTCTGTAAAGAACTCCTCTGTGGTAAATGAATCAGGATTTGAAGGATCGGTATAAGATTCAAAATATTCCTTACCTACGTGCATAAAGTGGTAAACTACCTCTTTATTTGAAGGGACAACTGTAATCTCAGAAGCCACATCTTCAGCAACTACTGTAACATCAAATGTACAATTCACTTTTTCCACGTCTTCAGTAGTAAAAGTAACTACCTTAACCTGAGTTTCACCAAGATTGTCCTCTGCAGTCATATCCACACCGAAAACTACCAAAGCATAGTCTGAAGCTTTTGTCAAACCGCTTTTGGTATAATTAAGGGTATTGCCGGTAACAAGATAATCTGGCAAGTACTCTTCCAAAGTTTTTCCTTCATAAGAAGCAGTCTCTTCAATTGCATCAATAATAAGAGAGGCAACTTCCAATGAATCCATATCTCCGATAACATCCGCTCTAACGATTGTATGAAGATATTCAGCATCACTGATAGAAGGAACGATAGAATAGGTTACCGATTGCATATCCACTCCTACAATAGTAGTTTCGAAATCCAAAACATTCTCTACTGGTGGTGTTGGAGGCACATCTGGTGTTGGTTCAGGTTTTTTACAACCTACAGCCATTACCAACATCGCTGATAAAAGTAATAGTAGTGACTTAAAATTTTTCATTTTCTTTTGTATTATTTTAATTAGATAAGTTGCAAATATAAACAAATAAATTAATTATACGATAAGGAACTGCGACTCAGACAAACATAGGATTAGAACGACATTCAGAGGCAAAAAAGTTACTCTTTATAATACACCCTTTTAACTCTTCTCGACACACTTGTAAGAACCTCATACTCAATAGTTCCCAGCTTACTTGCCACCTCTCCGACACTTATATTACGTCCAAAAATTTCAACTTCGTCCCCCACCTTTGCATCACAGTCTGTAACATCGAGCATACATATATCCATACATACATTTCCCACAATAGGAACCCTCTTTCCATAAACAAACATTTCCCCCACTCCGCAGCTCAAACGCCTGTCTATACCATCAGCATAGCCCACCGGTATGGTCGCAATCCTCGACGGACGACCAAGTTTTCCCTTTCTTCCATACCCGACAGTTTCCTGAGCAGTCACTTCCCTGATGGAAGTAATATGAGTTTTGAAAGTGCTGATACACTCAAGGTCCGGATCAATTCCCACACCATAAAGTCCTATTCCAAGTCTCACCATATCAAAGCAATACTGAGAAAATCTCTCAACTCCGGCACTATTCAGAATATGACGCAATATTTTATGATCAAAATGAGGAGTTATCAAATCTGCACACTCCTTAAACAGAGATATCTGACTCAAAGTAAATTCATCCTGCGAAGGATCATCGGCTGTTGCAAGATGAGAGAACAGAGAGACTATTTTACAAGAACGGCTGACACTGAAAAAATCCAGCAAAGCAGGAATCTCACATTTATTAAGACCCGAGCGGTTCATCCCGGTATTCAGTTTCAAATGAATCGGGTACTGTCCAATGCAGGCAGAATAAAGATAATCCTCAAAAGTATTGAGCAACTCCAGAGAATAAATTTCGGGTTCAAGAGCATACTCAGTCATCTGCTCAAACGACTCCCTCTCGGGATTCATTACAGCTATCGGAACAGTTATCCCTTTGCGACGGAGTTCAACTCCTTCATCGGTGTAAGCCACCATCAGATAATCGACAGCATTATATTGCAAAATACTTGCTATTTCTGCCAAACCGCTGCCATACGAGAAGGCCTTGACCATCACTGCCATCTTCGTCTGCGGAGAGACCTTTTTCTTGAAAGTATTGAAGTTATGAGCAATGGCATCGAGATCGACTTCCAACAAAGTCGTATGGGACTGTTTTTGCAGAAAAGCACCTATATGTTCAAATTTGAATTTTCTGGCACCCTTGATCAGAATCACCTGATTTTTATAGTATTCTCTCCTTTCCCATTTGAAAAAATCATCTGTTGAGAGATAAAAACGGCATTGCGACAATCCCTTGAAAGCGATACTGTTCTTATAGAGGTTCTCACCAATTCCGACGAGGACATCCACTCCCTCCTCTTTCAACAATTCTGAAATTTTCACATAATAGTCCTCATCACTCACTCCCACGAAATCTGATAAAATGACAACCTTCTCTTTCTGAGCCCCTTGCACAGACAAAGAACGGATTGCCAGAGAGAAAGAAGCCAAATCCGAATTATAATAATCTTTAATTATAAGACAACCATTCACCCCATCTTTCATCTCCATTCTCATCGCCACCTGCTGCAAATTTCTCACTCTCGAAGAGATCTCAGTCAAAGGATAAGCACGATACAACAGATAACAAATGGCAGTCATACAATTTTCATAAGAGGCATCGTCTGCAAATGGAATCGTAATCTCGGAACTTACCCCCTCCGAATCAGACAAATACTCTGTAACTCTCACTGTTCTGTTCAAAAGAGTCTTTTCCACCAACTCAGCTCTCACATCCACCCCTGAAGACTCCCCCCAGAAAATCATCTTACTTCCCGATTTCATCATAGAAGCAATATAATCTCCATTGAAATCTTTATGAGCAATGGCAACATCACAGTTATAGAACAAACGTCCTTTCTCCTGCAACTTTTCTGCAACAGAAGAAAAACCCTCATTATGAGCATCTCCAAAATGGGTAAAAATTGCCACATCGGGAGAAATTATCTTCTCCAAAATCTCCATTTCCCCGGGAAGAGAAATACCTGCTTCGATCAATGCAACCTCACAATTGGAATTTATCTCAAACAGTGACAATGGCACCCCCACCTGCGAATTATAACTTCTGGGGCTTCTGCACAATTTCAAATCCCCCTCCATCAATTGGGAAATCCACTCTTTCACGACAGTTTTCCCATTACTTCCTGTAATCGCAACCATCTGAGCACCAATACCTCGAGCATACTCTCCCGCATCCTGTTGGAATGCCGACAAAGTATTTTCCACCACTCTAAAGTTTGCATCGGTGAAATTTCTGTATTCATCCCTTTGCTCACTTATCACAAAATCCCTCACCCCTCTTTCATACAACCGGGTCACATAATCGTGGCCATTGCGATTTTTCCCCACAAGGGCATAAAATCGGGTATTGGAAGGATCTGTTATCGTACGACTATCTATTGAATACTTCATTATTGTTCCCCTTTTTGATACAAATTTACAATATTTACCGCCTCCGCCACATCGTGAACCCTCAATATCGTTGCCCCCTTGGCCAACGCCTCTTTAAGAAGTTCGCAAGTAGCCTCCAAAGCATCCTCCGGACCAACGCCTAACTTTTTATAAATGAAACTCTTGCGGGAAATACCAATCAAAATATCCCTGTTGAACACCTTAAACTTGTCCAACTCCCGAAGCATCTGATAATTTTGTTCGATACTCTTTGCAAAACCAAAACCGGGATCCAGAATCCAATTTGCAATTCCACTTTCAGATGCCCTCTTTTCAAATTCCCTGAAATAGTGCACAACATCCTCTGTCACATCATCATACTGGCACAAAGACTGCATTGTCGCAGGAGTTCCCCTTTTGTGCATAGCAATATAATCGAGTCCAAGAGTCCCCACGGTTTCCAACATTTTATGATCGTCCTCCCCTGCCGAAATATCATTTACAATAAAAGGACCAAACCGATCATAACATCTGCGGACAATCTCCGAACGGAATGTATCTACCGAAAAAGAGACAGAAGGAAACTCCTTTTTAAATATCGACAATGCAAATTCAAGACTCTCCCACTCCTTTTCAGGGTCAATAGGGACAGAGCCCGGCCTGGTCGAACAAGCCCCGAAATCGATGATATCAGCCCCCTGTTCCACCATCATTTCCAACCTGTTGAAAATATCTGTAGCGGTAGTTGCACGGGAAGGGGCATAATAAGAATCGTCATCAATATTGATAATCCCCATTACTTTTGCCATAATTGTAGATATTATTTTTGTATTTTTGCGTTGGATTGCAAAAGTAGTAAATTTATGCTTATAGTAATAGAAGGTTTAGACGGTTCGGGAAAATCTACCCAGGTAAAAAATGTTCACAGATATTTGGTTGAAAAAACGGGAAAGGAGCTGCACTATCTCCATTTTCCACGATTTGATGCCCCTGTGGTAGGAGAGATGATTGCAAAATTCCTCAGAGGAGAGTTCGGCTCGATTGAACAGGTTCATCCGATGATTGTGGCACTTTTGTTTGCCCAAGACCGTAAAGATGCTTCTGTCCAAATACGACAATGGTTAGACAATGGAGAAATTGTGCTCCTCGACAGATATGTTTACTCCAACATTGCATTCCAGTGTGCAAAACTCCAGAGGGAGGAACAGCAGGAGGAGTTGGCCCAATGGATTTTTGACACAGAGTACAACCAATTCGGAATTCCACGTCCCGACCTGAATATCTTCCTCGACGTCCCTATCAGCTTTGTAGACAGCAGATTGAAAGACAACCGCAGTGGAGATGACCGCGACTACCTCAACGGAAAATCAGACATTCACGAAGCTGATATCACATTCCAGCAAAGGGTGCGCAATGTTTACTTGAAGCAATGCGAAAAAGACCCCACTTTCTTGAAAGTGTGCTGCTCTGACTCTGAAGGAAATATGCTTCCCGCTGAAGAAATTTTCAAAAAACTCCAAACGGTAATAAATATCTGATATGGGATTTCTAAGAGTTTTAATGTTTTTGCTCCGACTCATTTTCGGAATGACATACCTCCTTTCGGGTTACTTCAAACTCGTTGACCCGGCAGGCACACAACTTGTCATTATGGAGTACCTGACTTCTTTTCATCTGGAGTCACTGGAATTCATCTCAGCCCCCCTTTCGATAATCATTCCTGCTACCGAATTTGTAATCGGCATAGCGATTCTGATGTGTTTGAGAATGAAATACACATCTCTTATCGCTATGATAATGACCCTCTTCTTCACTATTCTGACATTCTTTTCAGCTACATTTGACCTTGTATCCGAATGTGGATGCTTTGGAGAAGCAATCCCTGCCGACAATTGGGAAACATTTGTCAAAAACATTATTCTCACACTCTGTATAGTTCCCATCTTCCTGTTTCGCAACAAATTCAAAAAAGTGGCAACTGCTCCGGCCGAATGGATTCTTTTAGGTGTCTACGGAGTGGTAGCAATGGGAGCATCACTATACTCTTTTACACATATCCCTTTTCTGGAATTCGGACAATACAAAGTTGGGACAAATATCTCTGTCAAATTGGAAAATGCAACTGACAACACCCTCTTCCAGAACTACTTCATCTATGAAAAAGACGGGGAAGAGAAAGAGTTTTCCATCGATGAACTGCCTGATGATTCGTGGAATTTTGTCAGGAGCGAAAGCGAGTACCTGGGAGACATCAGCGACCTCGATTTCAAAATGGACATCTACAACCTTGCCGGAGTTTCCATTGCCGACGAAATAGCCCACAGACGCTCTCCAAGCATTATCTTCTCGTTATATAAACCCGAAGACCTGAATGAAAAATATTGGGAAAAACTCTCAGCCACTATTGATTCTGTTCTGGTAGCAGGAGGTATGCCTTATGTGCTGACTCACCAGATTGACCAGAACATCACCAATGCATATTCACGATATCCCCACATCGAGCCCTATCTGGCTATCGCGGACAGAAACACAATGATATCAATGGTCCGTTCAAATGGTGGTGTAATATACATCGACGACGGTATTGTCGTGAAGAAATGGGCAAGTTGGAAATACACTCCTAAAGAAATTTTCGATGCAGTCAAAACCGACTCTGAAGAGATAACACTATTGGAAAGTGTGAGACAAACTCTTGTCTATGAATTAAGTATTCTGATTATCTTTTTGATTATCATACTGTTCCGATATATCAGCGGAATAATCTACGGCAAAAAGATAAAAATAATACAGCTTCCCAAAATTCCTAAAATCATAGATAAAAAGGGCAGAGAGGAAGAATCAGAAGAGATTGGCAAACCCGAAGAAGAAAATGAAATCATATAAACTCACATATATACTTCTCGGGATTGCAATTCCGATACACTTTTTGGCAAATATCCTCTATGGAGCAGTTTCAATCCCCACAGAGCAGATATGGGCTATCCTTACCAACAGCCCACAGACCAATGAATCCTGGAGAATCATCATTACAGAATCGAGATTGCCTCAGGCTATAACTGCGCTGCTCTCCGGCAGTGCTTTGGCTATCAGCGGGCTTCTGCTTCAGACCCTTTTCAGAAATCCACTGGCAGGTCCCTCTATTCTGGGTATCAGCGATGGAGCAAACCTGGGTGTTGCAATTGCGATGCTCGCCCTTGGAGGACAAATTGGTGGATTGGGAGGATATATGACCATCGCACTCTCGGCACTTGTCGGAGCAATGGTTATTCTGGCTATAATCATTTACCTGTCGAGCAAAGTGAGAAGCAACATTCTCCTGCTGATAGTCGGCATAATGGTAGGATATTTGGTATCCTCCTCCATATCAATCCTCAACTATTATGCTTCAGCTGACAAAGTCCACAAATTTGTAATGTGGGGAATGGGAGATTTCTCATCTGTATCAATGGACAAACTGCCATTCTTTGCCACCATTCTTTTAATTGGACTCATTATGGCTCTGATGTTGAGCAAACCGATGAATGCACTGCTGCTGGGGGAAAATTACGCATCCAATCTTGGGGTAAATATCAAAAGAGTCAGAATAATTATCCTTGTATGCACAGGTATTTTAGTGGCTATTGTCACAGCATTCTGCGGTCCCATTTCATTTATCGGAATTGCTGTTCCCCATATCGCAAGATTGATGCTCGGTAGTGCAAACCACCGCCATCTGATCCCCACAACACTGCTTTGCGGAGGAGTCATTGCTTTGATTTGCAACATATTGACCATCATCCCGGGAAGCAGCACCATACTTCCACTAAACGCCATTACTCCACTATTCGGAGCGCCCGTAATTATTTATGTAATTATGAGCAAGAAAAATATGCAACTATATAATTAATGTACAACTACACAATGAGCCACAATAATTCAAAATCAAATCCATTGGTAGAGGTTAAAAATGTCTCGATCGGCTACCCCGGAAAAAATGGGGAGTGGAAAGTTGTACACCCAAATGTAGAGTTTGCACTTTATCCCGGAGAACTCACCTGTCTGATCGGACTGAACGGTACCGGTAAATCGACACTAATCCGCACCCTTTGCAACTTCCAGCCCTTCATCAGTGGTGAAATACTCATTGCTGCAAAAGAAATATCCCAATACACACCTTCAGAATTTGCACTGAAAGTAGGAGTTGTACTTACAGAAAAAGGGAACCTTGGAGGAATGAGTGTCTATGAAACGGTAGCTATGGGACGATACCCCCACACCGGTTTTTTTGGAAGACTGAAGGAGCAAGACAAAGAGGTGATTGAAGATGCCATAAAGGCTGTGGGCATTGAGCACAAAACACATTGCGACATCAACGAACTATCTGATGGAGAGAGACAAAGAGCAATGATTGCAAAAGCATTGGCACAACAATGCGATATAATCATATTAGACGAACCCACTGCATTTTTGGATGTGGCAGGAAGAATGGAGACAATGGCTCTCCTTCATAAAACAGCGGCAGAAACAGGCAAAGCCATTTTGCTTTCCACCCACGATATGGAAAATGCTATGATGTATGCCGACAAATTCATCCTCCTCTCCAAAGAACTCCCCATATACTGCGACACCCCCGAGAATCTTATTCTCAACGGGACAATGAGCAAATTCTTCTCTCAAAAAGGGATGACATTCGACACCATAACCGGAAATCTCTCAATGGGCAGCAGCGAAAATCCAATAGGAGTCGAAGGAGATTCCCTCACTGCAAGATGGTTTGCCAATGCAATGTTCCGCAACGGATTCAGTCCCGTCGCTCCGAGAGAGGGGATTATAAACATCCGATGCATTTCCCCCGACAACATTGAAATCTGCTTCCCCGACGGAGTAAAAAAGACCTCAGCAGGAATTACTCCAGCGGTAGAAAATATCTTAAAGTATGTCCGGGAAGGAGTTCTGGATGGAAAATCCTAATGAAATCTGCAAGAATCAAATCGGGTCTTAGCGTAATATCATCGTAATAAGGAACATACGATGTATTGCAACCATACACCTTCCTATTTTTGAACGCACCGAACTTTTCATACAAAGGATACTCTCCCGACAAATCAGAATAAGTGCAGTTCGAGGGTAGATTATATTTGAAAAACCAGAAATCGGCATCAATTCCCTTGGCAAGAACTTCCTCAAAAGAGAGCATAACACTTCCACTCTGGCGGAAATCCCCAAAGATATTTTTTGCCCCGGCATCCTCATACATAACTGAGATATAACTCAATCCTCCCGGGACTCCCCACGAATTGCCATATTTCTTTTCAGAAATCATAGTGGGACGCTCCTTTCCCTGTGCAAGAGCCTGGAAAACCCTCTCTTTCAAAGAGTTATAGTTGGATTCAACCTCTGCAAAAATAGAATCTGCCATTTGGGGAACACCCAACAGATAACCATACAATTTTATCCACTCGGTCCTGCCCAAAGGGTTGTTCTCCATATAGTCTGCCCCCTCAATAATCGGTATTGCCATTTTTTGGGCAGAGGCATAATTGCTATTCTCAAAAGGAGATGCAATAATTACTCTCCCCTGAGCCTGTATTATCTTTTCCACACTCGGAGAGACAGACATTCCGCAGTCTGCAATTTCACCTCGTGAAACTTTATCTCTGACTGCCTGAGACAGAATATATTCGGGCTCACAAACTCCCGTAATCCTGTCGATTGCCCCAAGTTCTTCAAGCATCGAAGTGTGAACCGATGAATAGACCACGATCTTGTCAATGGGAGTCTTTACTATTTTACCCTCGGGAATTCCCTGAGAAATATCCTTTAGAGAATCAACTAAAATATATCTTTGCAGCAATTTAGTTGTATCCCAGGGATTTACAATATCTACCAACATATAGTCCCCGCAATCTCCCATACGCAAATACTCAGCATATTTCACCTCTATCGGAGAGTATTTTTCAGGCAATCCATTACCATTCCCCTTGCAGGAAAAAAGCGACATCGTAAGGATTGCCGCCAAGATAAATCTATATGCTGTTTCTTTCATCTTCTTATCATTTTAATGCAAATTTAATCAAGAGTACAATTTTCGCAAATAGAATTAAAATTATGATTATCTTTGAATTTTAAATGCAACAAACGAAATAATAGATATATGCTTACATCAATCACTCCTATCGACGGAAGATATTATCGTCAAGTTAAAGAGTTATCATCTTACTACTCAGAATTTGCATTGATCAAATACCGTGTTCGTATCGAAATCGAGTATTTTATCGCCCTTTGTGAAATTCCCCTACCCCAACTTGTTGGTTTTGACAAATCGTACTTTGAGCCACTTCGAGCATTGTATCAGGATATGACTGAAGAAGATGCAGCAGCTGTAAAAGAGATCGAAAAAGTGACAAACCACGATGTCAAGGCTGTAGAGTATTTCATCAAGAAGAAATTTGATGAACTTGGAATCAGTGGAGCATATAAAGAATTCATCCATTTTGGACTTACATCACAAGATATCAACAACACAGCAGTTCCATTGACATTGCTCGAAGGAATTCAAGATGTATATCTTCCTCAGCTTTACGAGGTTATCAATACACTTGACAACCTTTCTGAAGAGTGGAAGAACATTCCTATGCTGGCTCACACCCACGGCCAACCCGCTTCACCTACAAGAGTCGGCAAAGAAATCAATGTATTCACAACCCGTATCAAAGAGCAACAAAAAACACTGCTTTCAACCCCATATTCAGCAAAATTCGGTGGTGCTACAGGTAACTTCAATGCCCATTTCGTAGCATATCCTGATATTGACTGGAACGAATTTGCCAAAAACTTTGTGGAAGAAATTCTTGGTTTGAAACGTTCATACCCTACTACTCAAATCGAGCACTACGACAATATCGCAGCACTTTTCGATGCTATCAAGAGAATCAACAACATCCTTGTTGACCTCTGTCGCGACATCTGGACATACATCTCGATGGAATATTTCAAACAAAAAATCAAAGCCGGAGAGGTTGGCTCATCTGCAATGCCTCACAAAGTAAACCCTATCGACTTTGAAAACGCAGAAGGTAACTTTATGATTGCCAATGCAATGTGCGAATTCCTCGCATCAAAACTTCCTGTATCAAGACTTCAGAGAGACCTTACAGACTCTACAGTTCTTCGTAATGTAGGTGTTCCCATCGCACACTCCATCATCGCATTAAAATCAGTTCTTAAAGGGCTTAACAAATTGATCCTCAACGAAGAGGCTATTGAAGCTGATTTGGATGACAATTGGGAAGTGGTAGCAGAAGCTATCCAGACAATCCTTCGCAGAGAAGGTTACCCTAACCCTTACGAAACACTTAAAGAACTTACCCGTACAGGTAAAGCATTGTCGGCTGAGACCATCGAAGAATTCATTGACACCCTCAATGTTTCTGATGAACTTAAACAGGAGTTGAAACTCATCACTCCTTTCAACTACACCGGCAGATAATTTGATGAATAT
>JAZRBT010000045.1:0-8988 GCA_045635245.1 Candidatus Coprenecus sp. | reverse complement strand
TCAATGAGCCGAACTCTTTGGCTCTTTCAATCTCTTGCTCATCCCAGGCAAATTCTCCAAGCATACTCTTAGGTGATTCAAGTGCTGCCTGATCGTATGCGTATGTGATATTTTCAATAGTTACAGATTTTGAACCGTGGTCTTTTCTAATCCAGTCTGCATTGGGAAGGTTGATTCCGATAGGGGTTGCAGGGAAGCAGTCTCCACCAAGACATACAGCAGTAATAACTTTTGCAGATACTCCTTTAACCTCTTTTTTCTTGAATCGGTCATCTACTGGAGAGTTGTCTTCAAACCATTGTGCGTTGTCTGAAATGATTTCAGTTCTTTTTGATGCCTCTTTGTCTTTGAAGTTTACTACTGATTCCCAGGATGCTTTCATTCCAAGAGGGTCTCCGTAGGTTTCAATGAATCCGTTTACAAAATCGATATCAGATTGGGTGTCGCGTACCCAAGCCACATTGTATTCGTCCCAAGTTCTTAGATTACCGGTCTTGTAGTACTCGATAAGTTTTGCGGTATAATCTCTTTGGGTTTCATTCTCAGCCACTTTTTGAGCAGCTTCCAATTCTTCTACGATTTTGGCGATGGCAGCACCATAAAGTCCGTCAATTTTATAGACCTCTTCATAGATACGGCCGTTTCTTTTAACCAATCGGCTGTTAAGACCGTATGAGATGGGGGTAGGGTCATTCTTGTCTTCCATCTTAGCATAGAATCTGATAGCCTCTTCTTTGGTTACGCCGTCATAATAGTTTGAGGCAGAAGCCATAAGGATATCCTTCTCAGTGCCTGTATATCTTTTGTGAGAGTACAATTCACTGTCGTAAATGATGTTCAGAATCTCTTGAGCAATTTGAGCATCTGTCTGACGGGCATTCAATAGTGAAGCGAAATATTCTTTTGAACATTGGGGAATAATCTTCTCTTCACCATAGTGGTGGTGGATACCATTGCTGAAAAATACTCTTTTTGCGTATGTAAGGAAGTCTTGATATTCCGGTGAAGAGGTATCTCCTTCATAGTTGTTGATAATATCTTCAAGGATGGTTCTGATTTGAAGATTGTATTTGAAATTCTGATCCCAAAGGATGTCGCGGCCATATTTTGCAGCTTCGCTCAAATGGTACAGATATTCTTTTTGCTGCAAAGTGAGTGACTCCCAGCCCGGTATTTGATAACGCATAATTTTTACATCAGCGAATTCATCGATGAGGTAATTGAATTTTTCCTCTTGGGAATTGTTGCAGCACGATGATAATGTTACGATTGCTCCTGCTAAAATCATCATTGTTTTTTTGAATGACATAATGGTGTATATAGGTTAGTTGTTACGTTTGAAAAAATTCTTGACATAAAGGAATGTCTTGTAGAAGACATTGAATGAAGTGTTGTGGGCAGCAATTGCATCACAACCCATACTCAACAGAGATGAAGGGGAGAGGTTCGACCAAATGTTTCTCAATTTGTATTTGATCATAATCTCCTGATTGTCAATTTTGGACGCCAAAATGCGCTGATGGTGGTGCAAATCCCTAAGATTGCGGATTTGCAGATATTCTTGTGTTCTAATTTTCTTGTCCATCTTTCTTATCCTCAAAAAACATTCTGATAAACATTCTTAGTGGTCCGTTGATAAGGAATCTGTTTCTGCACAAATACAAAATCAGGATGGCAAGCAGGAAAATACCTGCTGTTACCAGCAATCCGTATAGTGTGCTTCCCAGGATTTGTCCGAGCCAGGTACTTAGAGCAGCGGCCAAAATGCCGAGAACTATTCCCATTAAAATAAAGAATAGGAGGAAGAAAACGATTCTGCTGAATATTTTTGCCATATTCTCGGCAAGATTGAGCTTTGCCTCATCGAGCCTTAAATCCATATAGCTTTTAATGGAAGAGAAAAGGTCCTCCAAGGGGTTTTTCTGAGAATTTTCCATATTTATGAATTATTCGGACAAGTCTTCATTAAAAGAATCATTCAAATTGGAATTCTCAACAATGTCATTGCTTGAATTGTTGATCTTCTCTTTAAGATTCTGATACTCTTTTTCAAAAGTGTTTTTTATTTTTTTACGGGTCTCAGCTCCAGATTCGGGAGCAAATAGTAGTGCTGCACCTGCACCTACCAAAAGGCCGCCTAAAAAGGCAAAAAAGTTATCACATTTCATAGCAGTATAAATTATACATAATCTACAAAGATAAACTAATTTCTCCAATGGAAGAAAAATGTTCGGATATATGTGAGTTACAATATATAAAGGTATATAATTGTCGTTACTTGGGTGTGAGATATAAGATTTGTTATATCTTTGTAGGTTGTAAAGATTCAATTAAAACATTTATGAAACATTTGTTCCGCAATATACTTTCACTACTATTGGTTCTACCATTCGTTTTATCTTCTTGTTCTGCATCTGTTTCCCCTTCAGACAGTGAGATCGAACAGACAATTCTGATTTATATGAACGCAGACAACAATCTGACCTATTATGCTCATCAGGATTTGCAGGAGATGGAAAATGGATATGTTCCAGATTATTTTGAGATGGGAGGAAGTGGCAAAATATTGCTTGTGTATCTCGATACATCTTCGGAGAAGCCTGTCTTGTTGAGATATTTCAGAGATGAGTTCGGAGTGCTTGACAGTGAGACAATTATGGTCTATGAAGAGCAAGATTCATCTGATCCTCAGGTGATGAACAATGTTTTGCAATATGCCCACAATCTTTTCCCGAGTGAAAATAACGGATTGGTGTTGTGGTCGCACGGAACCGGCTGGACTCCTGTTGATTTCTACAATAATCCCAATGGAACTTCCGCTTCTTCGCACCAGCTTTCAAGAGAGGAAGACCCTTATGCCGATTATGTGAAATCGTTCGGTTACGACCAGGGAAGTGAAATGGATATTATCGATATGGCAGAGGCACTACCTATCAAATACAGATTTATCCTTTTTGATGCCTGTCTGATGGGCGGAGTTGAGGTCGCTTACCAATTGAGAGACAAGTGCGATTATTTTATAGCTTCTGTGGCAGAGATACTTGCAGGAGGATTTCCTTATGACCAGATTTTGGATCCATTGTATAATGATGTAAGTGAAAGAGGTCTTGAGACAGTGTGCAGCCGCTATTATCACTATTATTATTATCAGAATGAGGGTGCTACAGTCTCACTAGTGAAGAGTTCTGAACTTGAGGGACTTGCAGAGGTTTGCGAGAATATATTTGAAGACGAGAGGGTATTTATCCAGTCGTTGGATATGGATAATATGCAGGGTTTCTTCAGATTGAACCGTCACTATTTCTACGATTTGGGTGATCTTATCAGCAATCTTGCATCAGCTTCAGAGTATCCCGATTTTGAGAATGCTTTGTCGAAGGCGGTTATCACCACTTATGCAACTCCCAATTACAATATCAATAACAGACTTCAGTTTGAGATAAATAAAAATTCGGGACTAAGTACTTATATACCTAATCCCGAAAATGAATATCTTGATACTTATTATCAGACTTTAGATTGGAACAAACGTGTTAAAATGATTGTTCCCTCTGAAGAATAAATTATTTCTTCTCAAAGAATCTTTTGTACAGACCTTCGAATGCTTGTCCGTGACGAGCTTCGTCTTTACACATTTCGTGTACTGTGTCGTGGATTGCATCCAAGTTAAGTTGTTTTGCTTTGGTAGCAATTCTTTTCTTGTCAGCGCAAGCTGAAGCTTCAGCTTCCATTCTCTTCTTAAGGTTTGTTTTGGTATCCCAAACAACTTCACCGATAAGTTCAGCGAATCTTGCAGCGTGTTCAGCTTCTTCGAAAGCGATTCTCTTGTAAGCTTCAGCGATTTCAGGATAACCTTCTCTGTCAGCTTGTCTGCTCATTGCGATGTACATACCAACTTCTGTACATTCTCCTACGAAGTGTGCTTGCAAACCTTCCCAAATTTCCTGATCACATCCTTTTGCAACACCTACAGTGTGTTCGTCAGCCCAAGTAAGAGTAGTGTTCTCTTCTACCAATTCTACAAATTTTTCAGCAGGAACTTTACAAAGTGGGCATTTTTCAGGTGCGGTTTCTCCAGTGTGTACATAACCACAAACGGTACATCTCCATTTTTTTTCCATAATAGATCTTTTTAGTGTTGAATTTATAATGTTTGTTAAAATTTTTCCGGTTCCTTGATTTTCAAAAATCGGACCAAAGGCAAATATAATGATATTTCTTCTGAAATTTTGCTTTATTTATGAAATTATTATACTTTTGCGCCGCTAAAAAAGCGATGCTTTTTGGTGCAATGGGGTCCGGAAGGTCCGGACTGAGTAACACATTTTTAAAATCAAACAAATGAAACACATTGAATTGAAAGGTAGTTCAAGAACTATCGGCAAAAAATCAGACATTAAAGCAATCAGAAGAAACGGTGGCGTTCCTTGCGTTCTTTATGGTGCAGGTATCAACAAAGATGAGAACATCCTTTTCTCAGTTGACGCTAAAGAGTTGAAATCTCTAACTCACACCCCTAACAGCTACATCGTAGACCTTAATATCGATGGTAAAGCTTATTTGGCAGTAATGCACGCTCTTCAATTCCACCCGGTTAATGATAATACCATCCACGTGGACTTCTTGTCAATCGATCCTGCTAAGCCTGTAACTATCCAAGTTCCTCTTAACATCTTCGGTAACTGTGAAGGTGTTCGTCTTGGTGGTAAACTTATGATCGAATCACGTAAACTTAAAGTGGCAGGTATTCCTGATATGATTCCAGATGTATTGGATATCGACATCACCGACCTTAAACTTGGTAAACAAATCGTAGCAGGTGACCTATCATTTGAAAACATTCAAATCGTGAGCCCTAAGAGCCAAGCAGTTTGTTCAGTTAAACAAACTCGTGCTGCTATGGCTGCTGCAGCTGCTCAAGGTAGATAATTGAACCCTTAACTTAAGCACGATATGAAATATCTCATAGTCGGCTTAGGTAATATAGGATATGAGTATGCAGATACTCGTCATAATGTAGGATTTTCGGTATTGGATGCCTGGGCTCAGGCGTCCAATACTTCTTTTAAGACCGAGCGTTATGGGGATGTGGCCGAGGTTAAGTTCAAAGGACGCACTTTTGTCCTTCTGAAGCCATCCACCTATATGAATCTAAGTGGAAAAGCGGTATCTTACTGGTTGAACAAGACAGGACTTCCTGTCGAAAAGTTGATGGTCGTTGTAGATGATATGGCCCTTGCTCCCGGATTGTTGAGAATAAGAAAGGGTGGCAGTGCCGGTGGACACAACGGACTTGCGAATATTGCTGAAGTTATAGGAACAGAGGCTTACCCCAGATTGAGAGTGGGAATCGGTTCGCATATCGGTTATGGCTCTCAGGTAGATTTTGTTTTGGGAAAATGGACTCCCGAAGAGAAACCTGTTATCGAAGAAGCCTGCAAAAGAGCTATCTCTGCATTAAAATCTTTTGCGATGATAGGAATTGATAAGACAATGTCGGAATTTAATAAGAAGCCGGCTCCTGTGATTGCTCCTAAGGAGGAAAAGACCAATAGTGCTACTGAGGCTGCACAATAAAAATATCTTCGTCCTTTTCGTGGAAAAAGTATTGCTCTCGTGCGAACTTTTCGAGTGAATCTCGGTTCGACGAGAGTTCATTTATTTTAGTATCGAGATATTCCATCTCTTTCCTGTAGTTTTCAATGATTTTCTCCTGTTGGAACTGACGGATATAATCTTTACCCCATCTGATGATATTGTTTCTGTCGATGAAGAATACAACCAGAATAAATATGACAATGGTGATGATATATTTGTTGGAAATATATCTCCACACTTTTGAGAATAGAGGATTCTCTTTTAATCTGTTGAACAATTTATTTGATTTTCCTTCAGTTGCCATAGTTCTACAAAAATAGGATTAATTCCTTATCTTTGAAAAAATATTTATTTGCTTTTGATTAAAGAATGGGCTGGTTGGTATTTTTCTTAACCCTTTGTGGGCATCTTCTGGTTTCGGTACTCTCTCTGACTCTTGTTTGGAGTTTCGGATTGAATCTTTCCGATTGTCCGTTTTGCGAGCCACTTCTCTATTTGCTGATATTCTTCCCCCCTTTATTGTATGCAAGGAAGCAACTGTGTGGGATATTCTCCTGTAAGAGAGATGGAAACAGCGGTTTTGAACACTTGGGGACTCAGCTCAGAGTGGTTGCAAAACCTTATGTGTTTGCATTGTTGCCAATCCTTTTTCTCTCGGTAGCGGTTTTGGTCAGTTCTATTCCCTATCTTGAACCCCCTTTGTGGTATGTTGATAAAATGGCCCGGATGCTCTCCCCGGAGCGGATTTTGTGGAGTGTTCTGACAGTCTCAGTTCTTGCTCCTGTGCTCGAGGAAATTATTTTCCGTAGGGTGATTGAGGGGGAATTCCTCAAGAGTTATTCTCCGGTAGTGGCAATCATTCTGTCGTCGTTGCTTTTCGGGCTGATCCATCAGAATTTATGGCAAATGATTCCTGCATTTTTCTATGGAGTACTGTTCGGCTGGGTTTACTATAAGTTTCGCAATGTGTGGATTACCATAGGTTTGCACTCGTTGAACAATACCATAACCATAGTGATGGCATATCTTTTCAGGGACAATCTCACTATGGCCCTTGCTCCTTTGTATGAGATTGTAGAAAATGATTTGATTTTTTACCCGTTAATTATCGGAGCAATAGTTATATTTGTATTCTCGATATACCATATATATAAAGGTGTATCCTGGGTGAAAGTACATAATTCAAATGAACAATAACAAAATAAGATATTATGAAGAAGACAATTTATCCCTATAAGTTTGTAGTTGAGTCAAAAGAGAGAGTCTGGGGTGGAAATACTCTGGCCCGTCAATATGGAAAACCTTCGCAAGGAGATAAGATAGGTGAGACCTGGGAGATTTGTGGTTTTGAAGATGATAGTTCTCTTATTGCAAATGGATATCTTGCAGAGAATGCTCTGTTTGATGTTATTGAAACTTATATGGATGAGATAGTGGGAGAGGATAATTACAAGCGTTTTGGAAATGAGTTTCCCTTGCTTATGAAAATGCTCGATATCGAGGATCGTCTTTCCATTCAGGTTCATCCCGATGATGATACAGCATTTGACCGTCACAATTCATACGGAAAGAGCGAGGCGTGGTATGTCCTTGATGCGAAACCAGGTTCGAAAATTTATATGGGTTTCAACAGGGATATTACTCCTACTGAGTTTTTGGAGAGGGCTGCCAACGGCACTTTGGAAGAGGTGCTGAATGTGTATGAACCTAAAAAGGGAGATTTCTTCTTTATTGAGTCCGGTATTGTCCACGCAGCAGGTGGTGGAGTGGTAATCGCTGAGGTTCAGCAACTTTCAGATGTCACTTACCGAATCTACGACTGGGGTCGTGAGTTTAATCCCGAGACAGCAAGAGAGATGCACGTGGAGTTGGCAATAGACTGTATCAATTATAAAAAGTATGATGAGTCGAAATATTTCATAAGTGGTTCGGCACATCATCACGGACCACTGGTAAGCTCAAAATATTTCACAGTAACTCCATTCAATACAAAGGATACTTTGCATATCTATACCGAACAGTATAACAGTTTTATAATTTACTTCTGTGCTGAGGGTAAGGCAGAGATTAAGATGAATGTCGATGGAACTCCTGAGGTATATCCTATAAATCAGGGAGAATGGGTTTTGATTCCTGCAGCAGCTCCCGATTTCTATATCACTCCTGTGGGTGGTCAGATGAATATTCTGGAATTCTACATTGAGCCTCAAGAAGAGACAGATAGTTATATCAATGACTGAGAGAATAGATAAATATCTGTGGTCGATAAGGGTTTACAAGACCCGTTCGGAGGCTGCCGATGCCTGCAAGAGTGGCAGAGTGGAGGTGGGTGGTACTCCGGCTAAGGCTTCGCGCACGATTAAGGAGGGAGATATTATCTCTGTACGCAAAGGGAGTGTGAGGTTTGAATATCGGGTAATAGTCCCTATCGGAAACAGAGTAGGGGCAAAGCTGGTTCCCGAATATGCAGAGAATATAACTCCTCAAAGCGAACTTGATAAATTGAATGCCCCCTTTGAGACTATTTTTGTCCGCAGGGACAGGGGGACAGGGCGTCCGACCAAAAAAGAGCGCAGGGATCTGGACCGCCTTATGGACGGCTTCGATGGAATCAGTTTCGATTTCGATGATGAGGATTAAAATCAGATAAAGGGAGTGAGGTCAAATGCTTCGTAAGTGGCACCGGGACAATCACTCCTTTTTTTATGATTATAGAAGAACTGGTCTATTCCGAAAATCATAGCACCTTCTATATCATTTGTGTAGTCGTCGCCAATCATCAGGGTCTGTTTCTTGATTTCTCTCCACAACTCGAGATTCTCCTGAGGGGTTATCCCTGACAGTCTGCTTAATGCGCACTCAAAAATTTTGGGAGATGGTTTGTGAACACCCACCTCTTCCGATACAATTACCACATCGAAGAATCTCTCTATTCCTGATCCTTTGAGTTTTCTGTATTGCACCTCTTTGAATCCGTTGCTGATGATTCCCATTTTTGCCCCTTGCGACTCGAATTTCAATAACATTTCCATTGCCCCTGGCATAAGTTCTGTTTCGCAAATCATCTGCTCTAGGTAATCTTCGCCAAATGTTCTGGCCTGAGGCTCATTGTCGTAGTCGTAAAGTAGAAAGGCATCGTAGAATCTCCTCCAGCGTAGATTGTCTTTTGACAGAGTGCCATCTTCGTACTCTTTCCAGAGTTTGTGGTTTATTACATCATATTTCTCAAAGAAAATATTGAGAGCTCTATCCGGAGTGGTTTGCTCTACCTCAAAAACCCTTTGGAAAAGAGATGTGTTGCGACGAACCAATTTACAAATCGCACTCTTGGAATTTGTATCAAAATCCCAAAGAGTGCGGTCTAAATCGATTAGATAATATTTGTATGGT
>JAZRBT010000044.1:0-1162 GCA_045635245.1 Candidatus Coprenecus sp. | reverse complement strand
GGTACAAGTAGAATACGATTGGGGCTATGCCGACAATTTCAGTCCGATAGACCGCCTTACCGATAGTGATAATAGTGATGCTGCGGCAAGTGCAAATCATTTCAAAATCTCCAATGCCATTGACTTCGAGTGTGAACCGATTCATTTGGAATTTATAGATTTTGTCAAAGTGCAGGTAGGGGTAAATGCCAAGAGTGGCTGGCTCGGGGAGGTCTCTACCGAGGTTTACGGATTTTACGACTATAATATGAAAAAATAGTATGGTGAAAAAGTTTATATTTCTTTCTCTGTTTCTTCTGGCGATTTTCCCGACATCCTGTATGAAATGGGAATACGGATTGGAGGAGGATTTCAATATGGCTGCCTCCGGAGAAGGCCTTTTTATATGCAACGAGGGGAACTTTCAGTATGGAAATGCCACTCTATCATATTATGATCCTGTAACCAAAACTGTTCAGAATGAGGTGTTTTATCGGGCAAATGCGATGAAATTGGGAGATGTTGCACAATCAATGATTATTCGCGACAGTATCGGCTGGGTCGTTGTAAACAATTCCCACGTGGTCTTTGCAATAGATATCAATACATTTAAGGAGGTGGGAAGAATAACCAATCTGACCTCTCCCCGCTATATCCACTTTATTTCGGACGAAAAGGCCTATATCACCCAGATTTGGGACAATCGTATCTTTATTGTAAATCCCAAGCGCTATGAAATTACAGGATATATAGATATTCCCGATATGACTATGGAGTCGGGCTCTACGGAACAGATGGTCCGGTATGGCGATTATCTTTTTGTCAATTGTTGGTCCTATCAAAACAGAATCCTGAAGATTGATACCAGGACGGATGAGGTGGTGGGAGAACTGGTTGTGGGAATACAGCCTACATCGTTGGTTATGGATTGCAATAACAAGTTATGGACAGTGACAGACGGTGGGTATGAAGGGTCTCCATACGGGCACGAAGCTCCATCTCTTTATCGTATTGATGCAGAGTCTTTTACTATTGAAAAACAATTTAAGTTCGATTTTGGGGATTGGCCCTCAGAGGTTCAACTCAATGGAACAAAGGACAAAATCTATTGGCTCAATGATGATGTATGGGAGATGGATGTGACGGCTGACCGTGTACCCGTGCGACCCTTCTTTCCATACAA
>JAZRBT010000043.1:0-9881 GCA_045635245.1 Candidatus Coprenecus sp. | reverse complement strand
GTAGATTTTGATGAAGCTATGAGACGTCAGGGAATGTACAAGGAGATCGAGAAGGAGAAAGATCATAAATGTAGAATAGGTTTGCACTAAAATCGGGAATAAATGGAAAATAAATTTGGAGCAAGGGTTCAGGCTGCGGAGCAGGACCCTGCGGTAAGAAGAAATAATTTTGAAGAGGTTTCTCTTGGTTATACAGAGCAACAGGCTGTAGCAGAGGCTCAACGATGCCTGAACTGCAAAAAGCCCAGATGTGTCACAGCGTGTCCTGTGTCAATCAGTATTCCTGCTTTTATCGAGCAAGTTGCCAAAGGTGATTTCAAAGCAGCTGCTGAGGTTATTGCCAAGGACAGTGTTTTGCCTGCAGTTTGCGGAAGGGTTTGTCCACAAGAGACTCAATGTGAGGGCTCGTGTATCTTGGGCGCAAAAGGGGTTCCTGTTTCAATTGGTAAAATTGAGAGATTTGTGGCAGACTGGTGTCGCAAAGAGGGTGTCAGAGTTGGAACAAAAGCACCTTCAAATGGAATTAAAGTCGCAGTGGTGGGAAGTGGTCCTGCCGGTTTGGCTTGTGCAAGTGATTTGGCAAGAAGTGGTTTTGAAGTGACAATCTTTGAGGCTCTCCATTCACCAGGAGGAGTATTGCAATATGGTATTCCTGAATTCCGTTTGCCTAAAAAAGAGGTTGTGGAATACGAAGTGGAGAATGTAAAGCGTTTGGGAGTTAAAATCGAGACCAATGTGATTATCGGTAGAACTTTGACCATTGAGCAGTTGTTTGAAAATGAAGGTTTCAAGGCTGTCTTTATCGGTTCAGGTGCAGGTCTTCCCAAATTTATGGGTATCCCCGGAGAAAACTTTAACGGCGTATTCTCTGCAAATGAGTTCCTTACCCGTAATAATTTGATGCACGGATACGATTCAGAATATGACACACCTGTCTTTGTCGGTAAAAAAGTAGCAATTGTGGGTGGTGGTAACGTGGCTATGGATGCTGCAAGAACTGCTGTCAGATTGGGTGCTGAGGTTTCTATTGTATATCGTAGAACCGAGGCAGAACTTCCTGCACGTTTGGAAGAGGTACATCACGCTAAGGAAGAGGGAGTTATCTTCAGATTGTTGACAAATCCCACAGAGATTATTGGTGATGAACGCGGCTGGGTAACAGGTCTCAAGTGTGTGAAAATGGAACTTGGTGAGCCCGATGACTCAGGCAGAAGACGTCCTGTTGAGGTTCCCGGTTCAGAGTTTGTTCTGGAAACAGATACAGTGATAATGTCTTTGGGAACCAATCCTAATCCTCTCATAGTAAGAACTACCGGTGGTTTGGAAGTGAACCGTCACGGAGGTATTATCGTGAATGAAAAGGGTGCTACCACCAAAGAATTTGTTTATGCTGGAGGGGATGCTGTGACAGGTGCTGCAACCGTTATTTTGGCTATGGGAGCAGGTCGTCAGGCTGCTTCTGCTATAAAAGAGCAATTCGGATTCTAAATATCTGATTATCAATATTATCAAAAAGACGCCTCTTTATAGAGGTGTTTTTTTTTTGTATATTATTGATGATTTTAATAAAAATCTGCTATATTTGCTTTAATATGACAGTAAAATGACCTAAACTGTTTCATAATTATAGAATTATAAGTATGACAAAAAAAGTTAAAATTGTTGTCTTGGCTAAGCAGGTGCCAGACACCCGAAACGTTGGAAAAGATGCGATGAAGGAGGACGGAACAGTAAATCGCTCGGCTCTACCTGCTATTTTCAATCCTGAAGATATGAATGC
This sequence comes from Candidatus Coprenecus sp., assembly GCA_045635245.1. Classification (GTDB taxonomy): domain Bacteria; phylum Bacteroidota; class Bacteroidia; order Bacteroidales; family UBA932; genus Coprenecus. The sequence goes on along the minus strand of JAZRBT010000043.1, from coordinate 8,101 downwards.
TTTGGAACAAGCGCTCAGAATCAAGGACTCTTTAAATGACGCAGAAATCACCTTATTGACAATGGGACCCGGCAGAGCTGCCGATATTATCCGTGAAGGATTATTCCGTGGTGCAGATGGTGGTATTCTATTGACTGACAGAAAATTTGCCGGAGCAGACACTCTTGCTACATCTTATGCTCTTTCACAGGCAATTAAAAGAATTTCTCCAGATATTATCGTTGCAGGCCGTCAAGCAATCGATGGAGATACAGCTCAGGTAGGACCACAGGTCGCTGAGAAAATGGGCTGGCCTCAAATCACTTATGCTGAAGAGGTTGTCGATGTCAATGAATCTAAGATAACTGTAAGAAGAAGACTAGAAAGAGGTATTGAGGTTGTTTCTTCACCTCTTCCTGTATTGATAACAGTGACTGCTACTGCAGCTCCTTGCAGACCTCGTCACGCCAAGAAATTGCTAAAGAACAAGAATGCCCGTACTCAAAGTGAATTGCAGGCTGAATCTTTGGAACAAGGTAATGCTTATTTGATTCCTGAATGGGGATTCAATGAGATCGGTGGCGATGAAAAGAGTTACGGTATGTCAGGTTCTCCTACAAAAGTCAAAAAGATCGAGAACATCATTCTTCAAGCTAAAGAATCGAAAGTTATCACATCTTCTGATGCCGATATCGATTCGTTGGTAAAAGAGTTGATAGCAAGCCATACCATTGGATAATTTTAAAATGAATTGAATATGAATAATATAATAGTATATTGTGAAACAGATAATGGCGCTCTTTGCGATGTGAGCCTTGAACTGATGACCAAAGCACGTGATTTGGCAAGTTCATTGTCTTGTAATGTGGAGGCGTTGCTTATCGGACATAATGTCGAAGGATTGGCTGAGACTCTATATAAATATGGTGCTTCTGTCGTTCATTTGGCTGATGACCAACGATTGGAATTCTACAGAACTCTTCCTTACTCTGCATTGACAATTGCTTTGTTCAAGGAACAAAAACCTCAGATTGCCCTTTTTGGTGCAACTTCTGTAGGTCGTGACCTTGCTCCAAGGGTTTCAAGTGCATTGCACAGCGGTCTGACTGCAGACTGTACTTCATTGGAAATCGGTGATCATCAAGATAAAGAGAAGGAGTACAAGAACCTGTTGTATCAAATCCGTCCTGCATTTGGTGGAAATATCATTGCTACAATTATCAATCCCGAGTGCCGTCCTCAGATGGCTACAGTACGTGAAGGGGTGATGAAGAAAGAGGCTCTTGCTCTTCCTGTGAATGGTTCAATCAACAGAATCGATGTAAATTCAATCCTTAAGGATAGCGACTTTGTTGTAGAAATCCTTGAAAGGGAGATTGAAGAGAAAAAGATAGATATTAAAGGTGCCCAAATTATTGTGGCAGGTGGTTTTGGTGTAGGAAGCAAAGAGAACTTCCAGCTTATCTACGATTTGGCAAAAGTCCTTGGTGGTGAGGTTGGTGCTTCTCGTGCAGCGGTCGATGCAGGTTTTGTGGAACACGCACGTCAGATTGGTCAGACAGGTGTTACCGTAAGACCTAAACTATTTATTGCTTGTGGTATTTCAGGACAGATTCAGCACACTGCAGGTATGGATGGTTCATCTATGATTATCTCTATCAATAACGATCCTGAGGCTCCAATCCATAAGATTGCAGACTATGCTATCGTTGGAGACTTGAATGAGGTAATCCCCAAAATCATTAAATCTTACAAACAAAACAGTAAATAATTATGGCAAATTTCTATACAGATAACAGTGACTTGAAATTCCATCTTTCGCATCCTTTGATGCAAAAGATTATTGCACTAAAAGAACAGGATTTTAAGGATTTCGGAGTGTATGATTATGCCCCTGCAAATGCTGAGGATGCTCTTGATTCGTATGACAAGGTTATGGAAATCTTGGGTGAGATTACCGGAGATGTTCTTGCAGTGAATGCGGAAAGTGTGGATCACGATGGTCCTGTGTGTGAAGGCGGTAGAGTTACATACGCTGCCGGTACTGCTGAGAATCAGAGAGTTTTGACTCAGGCAGGTGTTTATGGTATGTCTCTTCCCCGTGAGTATGGCGGATTGAATATGTCAATGGTTCCTTATGTTATGTCTGCTGAGATTATCGCTCGCGGTGATGCAGGTTTTGCTAACATCTGGGGCCTTCAGGACTGTGCAGAGACTATCCACGAGTTTGCTACAGAGGAGATCAAAAAGGAGTTTTTGCCTCGTATCAATGCAGGAGAAACTTGTTCAATGGACCTTACCGAGCCCGATGCAGGTAGTGACCTTCAGGCAGTTATGCTAAAGGCTGAGTGGTGTGAGGAGAAAGGAATGTGGATGCTAAATGGTGTGAAACGCTTTATCACCAATGGTGACGCTCAGATAAAATTGGTTTTGGCCCGCAGTGAGGAAGGTACTCGTGACGGTCGCGGTCTTTCTTATTTTGTACACGACCAGCAATGGGGTGGTGTGACTGTTCGCCGTATCGAGAATAAATTGGGTATCAAAGGTTCTCCAACTTGTGAGCTTGTATTCAAAAATGCTCCTGCCAAGTTGGTTGGTGACAGAAAATTGGGTCTTATCAAATATGTGATGTCTTTGATGAATGGTGCTCGTTTGGGCGTTGGTGCTCAATCAGTTGGTATCTCAGAGGCAGCATATCGCGAGGCATACAAATATGCACAGGAGAGAAAACAGTTTGGAAAAGCTATCATTGAATTCCCTGCAGTTTATGAGATGTTGGGTGTGATGAAAGCCAAGTTGCAGGCTTCACGTACCATTTTGTATGAAACCAGCCGCTTTGTGGATATGTACAAAGCATACGGATTTGTTTCTGAAAACAGAAAACTTACTCCTGAGGAACGTGCAGAATTCAAAAAATACTCTCGTTTGGCAGATATGTTCACCCCTGTGTTGAAGATGATGGCAAGTGAGTACTCAAACCAGAATGCTTACGATGCTATTCAGGTGCACGGTGGTTCAGGATTTATGAAGGAATATCCTGTAGAAAGACTATATCGTGATGCAAGGATTACCACTATTTATGAAGGTACATCTCAACTTCAGACAGTTGCTGCTATCCGCTATGTGACTACAGGTGCTTATCTTACTCAGATCAGAGAGTATGAGAAAGAGGAGATTCGTCCTGAATTCCAATATTTGAAAGATAAATTGGTGGCAATGACAGCCGATTATGAAAAGGCTTGTGCAATTGTTGCTGAATTCCAAAATAATGAGGTTATCGATTTCCACGCAAGACGTCTTGTGGAGATGGCTGCTCATATCATTATGTCTTATCTGTTGTTGCTTGATTCTCAAAGATGTGAAGATTTTGTGGCTTCAGCTAAGATTTATACAGCCAAAGCTCAAGCTTGGAATAAAGAACGCTTTGAGTACATTTCAAACTTCAGAATTGAGGATTTGGAATCATTCAGATAATCTTGAATTTTTGAGATTAGTAGGGCAATCAATCAAATGGTTGCCCTATTTTTTTGTATATTGGAGTTTATTTGCGAAATTTACGCGATTTGAACAGAATATTTAAAAATAGATGCAATATGAAGTTAAGAACTATTCTTTTGTCTGTATTGTCACTTGTCCTTTTGACAAGCTGTAATTGTGAAACAAAGAAACCCAAAATTGCAATTGTGGGTGTAGGTGTTGAATGTAGTACTTTCTCTCCGGCGAGAACCACTTTGGATATGTTCCGAATTTATACCGGTGATGCAATATTCAATACTTATCCGTTTTTCAGAGATGATTCGACTCTTTATTCCAAAGCAGAGTGGGTTCCAACCATCACTGCGTGGGCTACCCCCGGAGGAATGGTTACCAGAGAGTGTTATGATACTTTGTTGAACCGTTCGCTAAGAATGTTGAAAGAGGGAATGCCTTACGATGGTATTTTCCTTGATATTCACGGAGCTATGAGTGTTGAAGGGTTGGATGATCCCGAGGGTGACTATATTTTGAAGATTCGTGAACTTGTGGGTGATGATGTTATCATTTCTACCTCAATGGACCCTCACGGATGTGTTTCTCCTCGTTTGGCAGAAGCTACAGACCTGATTACTTCGTATAGAATGTCTCCTCATACTGACAGATATATTTCCCGTTTGAGAGCGATTGACAATTTGTTGTCTCGTTTTGAAAATAATCTTGGCAAACCCAAATATAAAGCTTGGGTGAAGGTTCCTATTCTTCTTCCCGGGGAGAAAACTTCTACTCGCGTTGAGCCTGGAAAATCTCTATATGATGCAATTGTTCCTGTTGAACAACTTGACGGAGTGGTGGATGCTGCTATCTGGATGTCATATCCTTGGGCAGATGAGCCTCGTAATCACGGTGTTGTGATGGTTGTTGGAGATAATAAGAAAGAAGTGGAACAAGGTGCAAAGGAACTTGCCGAGCATTTTTGGTCAATCCGCGAAAAATTTGAGTTTGTGGCTCCTACCGCTTCTTTGGAAGAGGTTTTGGAGAATGCTCTAAAGAGCAAAGTGAAGCCATACTTCATTAGTGATATGGGTGATAACCCTACAGCAGGTGGTGCAGGTGATGTGACCTGGACTCTTGCAAAACTTCTTGAGAGACCCGAGTTTAAAAAAGCTTCAGGCAAACGGTTGATTTATGCTTCTATTCCTGGTCCTAAGGTAGTGGATGCTGCCAAAAAAGCCGGAATCGGCGGACGTGTGAAAGAGTATGCCGGAGCAATGGTGGACGACAGATATCAAGGTCCTGTTTTGATTAATGGTATTGTTGAGAGAATTCTTGAAAATGGAGACAATGATTGGGTAGTAATCAGAGTCGGTTCTATGCAGGTTATTGTAACTGAGTCCCGTCAGCCATTCCACTATGAGAGAGATTTTGACCGTCTTGATCTTCAGCCCCGTCAGGCGGATATTATCGTTGTGAAGTTGGGATATTTGACTGAAGAGTTGTATGAGATGCGTGCAGATTGGATGATGGCACATACTCGTGGTGGTGTGGATCAGGAACTGACTGGTCTTCCTTACCAACGTCTTGAAAGACCTATTTATCCATTGGATCCGGATATGGAAGATCCTTCGTTGGAGGTTGTCTGGAGATAAGTCAGTATTGGTTTTATAATTGAGATAATATGAAACTCAGAGAGATTGATTTGAAGAGTGCATTGATTGGAGTCTTGGCAACAATTGTTGTTCTGGCTGTGGCTTTGCTGCTCGTGAGGTTGTTTGATTCTTGTCAGAGGGAATCTTCTGAAGAGATGGAGGTGTATGAACAGGTATCGCAGGCCCTTGAGGCTCAGATTTCTGAAGAGTCTGACACGGATGATTCGGTGCAGGAGCAGGATGCTCACTCCTCGGATATAGAGATTGAACAACCACAGTCTTCAAAGGGTGGGGAGGAAGATTCTGCAGATTTTTCAGAATTTGCTGTCTCGCTGGAGAAGTTTGAAAGGAGAGATGGCAAGATTAAGAATGGGGATTATTTCTCCACTGTAATGTCTCGTCTGGGAGTTTCGCAGAGTGATATTTATGAATTGGACCAGAAGGCAAAAGGGGTATTTGATATGCGCCTGCTAAAGGTTGGATATCATTATCACGCCTACTACACCAAAGATGAATCTCCTCGTTTGGCTTATATGATTTATGAGCAGGACAATATCTCTTATGTGGTTTTCTCTCTGCTCGATTCTTTGGATGTTAAGACTTATAAAAAAGATATCAAGACCGAGATTGACTATATAGAGTTGGATATCTCTTTGTCATTATGGAGTGACCTTGTGGAAAAAGGTGCTCCCGGTTTGTTGGCTATTAAACTTGCCGATATTTATGCCTGGAGTATTGACTTTTTTGGTTTGCAAAAAGGTGACTCTTTCAAGGCAGTGTATGAGAAAAGAGTGTATCAGGGAGAGGTTTTGGGTGTAGGAAATGTGTTGTATGCAGAGTTTCATCACGGGGATAAAGAGTATAAGGCTTACTACTTTGACGATGGTAGTGGAAATTATTATTGGAATGAGAAGGGAGAGAGTATGCGTAAGGCATTCTTGAAGGCACCTTTGAGTTATACCAGAATATCTTCAGGATTCTCTTATAGCCGCAGACATCCTGTAACCCGTAAGGTGCGTGCTCATACCGGTATCGATTATGCTGCTCCTGCAGGAACAGAGGTTATGAGTATCGGTGATGGTGTGGTAGTTTATAAGGGATATAAGACCCAAGAGGGTAATATGGTGAAAATCAAGCATAATTCAGTTTATACTTCTGCTTATTTGCATCTGTCGAAGTATGCCAAGAATTTGAAAGTGGGAGATCGTGTTTCTCAAGGTCAGGTTATTGGTTATGTAGGCAGTACAGGATATTCTACTGGGCCACATCTTGATTTCAGAATCTGGAAAAATGGAACTCCTATAAATCCTTTGAAGATGGAGTCTCCTCCGGCAAATCCTATTGCTGAAGATCTTAAAGATGATTTTATCAAGAGTCAGCAAGAGTCTCGCCGTGCAGCAAGTGCTTTCCAGGCCCGTACGGTTCTGATGCAGACAGTAAAGATTCTTAAAAACGATTAAGAAATAATAGATGAATATGTATGGTGGCATCGTCTTTTGGCGGTGCCACTTTTTTGTCTTTAGAGCTCTATCTCACTCTTTTTGTCTATTTTTTCCCAGAAATGTCCGCAAACGTAAAAACTTTAAGATTGGTGTTAGGAAATTAAGTGTGAATATTATTACTTTGTTTTTGAGAATTGAACAAAGAAGCGCTATGAGGGGAGGGATATGTAGAAGAATGAATGTGATTTACATATAACTTCCAAAGTTTACTCGGAAGTTGGAAGAGATAACAGAGGCAGATGTATTGGAGAACTTTTGCTGTTGTTTACAAAATATGAAGGCAAATGGGGTTGTTATTGATTTGATAGTAAAAAGTTCTGGATTGTCGCGGTAGGAGGTTGTAGTGTTATAGACAGGTTGTTTTATTGGTTTTAATAAAAGTATAGTGTTATGGGAATGGCAGAAAGTTATTTTAGTGATTTGTTGGGACTGGTTAGTGAGAAGGATAAGGATAATGAGAAAGAGCGCGAGAAGGAGCAGAAAAAGATTCTTGGAAATATACCTAAGAGGAAAGTTGTTGCTAAAGCGATGAAAAATAAGGGGGTGGATATTGATAAGATAATGCGATTTACAAAACTTACGCGTGAGCAGATTGAGCAGTTGTAAGGCTCTGGAACACTTTGAGTGTGGAGTTGCAATATTGTCATATTTTTGGATTGTATTTAAAAGGGGCTTGACCAAACCGGTCAAGCCCCTTTTGTATGTGTTTGTTGTTTCCGATTTTTTAGAATACTTTGAATCCGACAGCTTTTTTTGCAAGGGTCAGGGTGGCGTTGGCACTTTCGCGTGCTTTGTCGCGTCCCATTTGGGTTACCTTGCGGAGATAGTCGGTGTCGTTGTAGACTGCGTCGATTTTTTCTCTGATAGGAAGGGTTACTTTGCAGATGTCTGCTGCAAGTTGTTTTTTCATATCTCCGTATCTGATAGAGCAGTCATTGTACTTTTCTCTAAAGAATTCTACTGTAGATGGTTCGGATACAAGGTTCATCAATGTGAACAGATTATTGATGTACTCCGGCATTGGAGAGTTTGGCACTGTAGGACCTGAGTCGGTCAGTGCTCTCATTACCTTTTTGGTGATGGTTTTTTCATCATCGTAAAGGTATATGCCGTTTCCTTCACTCTTACCCATTTTTCCGCTGCCGTCAAGTCCGGGAACTTTGATAAGGTCGTTTCCGAAGTTGAATGCTTTGGGCTCGGGGAAGATTTCTTCTCCGTACATATTGTTGAATCTGCGGGCAAGTACCCTTGCATACTCAAGGTGTTGTTCCTGGTCTTTTCCTACAGGGACATAGTTTGCTCTGTGGATAAGGATGTCAGCTGCCATCAGTACAGGGTAGGTAAGAAGTCCTGCATTTATGTTTACTCCTTCGTCATCGTGGTCGTCGTAAGAAATTTCATCAATAGCCTTGTTTCTTGCTTTTGCTTTTGCAAGTCTCACTTTATCTTTGAAAGATGTGGTTCTCTCGAGTTCCCCCTTGTAAGCCAACATATTCA
>JAZRBT010000042.1:0-5410 GCA_045635245.1 Candidatus Coprenecus sp. | reverse complement strand
GGCTGTCTCAGTAGGGGAAACATTCATTTGTGCCAGCCATAAAAATGTGGAAGCATACCTATATGTATCTGTAGTGGCAGAAAACACCGAAATCGAGGTGGAAGGTATCAACTTCACCAATATCACTGACGGAGAATTGATTATCCACATAGGAGATATATTTGATGTGGAATACGAACTTCTTCCTGAAGGAGTGGACCAGACTCTTGCTGTTGAATGGTATAGCGATAATGAGGCTATTGCAACTGTTGAAAATGGTTCAATCGAGGGTCTTGCAGAAGGTCAGACTACAATTACTGCTGTTTGCAACGATGTAGAGGCTTCATTTACCCTTAATGTAAATAAAGAATCAGGTGAAGTGGGAAATAACATTCTTCTTATGGAGGACTTCAACGATGGATTCCCTGATGGTTGGAGAACTCTTGATAGTGACGGAGACGGATACACCTGGAGACTTGGATATGAAATTTTCTACTTCTTCAATGGTATTGACAATTCAGAATTGATAATGTCACAATCTTACTGCCACCAAGACGGTATTTTAACCCCTGACAACTATTTGATTTCTCCCGAATTTGTCATTCCTTCAACAGGTTACTGGCTATCTTGGTACACCGGAGCAGCTGACTCACAATGGTATCAGGAACACTATACCGTATATGTTCAGGTAGATGGCGAAAACGTAGAAATTTTTGATCAAACCCTTTCAACATATTCATTCAACTTCAATCAGGTAGATCTTTCAGATTTTGCAGGTAAAACTGTCAGCATTATCTTCAGACATCACGACATTGAAGATATGTATCACTTTGGAATCGACAATATACTTATAGCAAACTACGAAGTATCGTGGCCCGGCACACCAGGTCCAAAAGCTATTATTGAATACGATTTCAATGATGGTGTATTCCCTGCAGACTGGACTACAGAAGATGCTGATGGAGATGGATTCACTTGGGATTTGACATCTAATGTTGATGAAGAAAGAATAGCAGGAATCGATGATACAGATTGTCTTGTAAGTGCATCATTCAAATATTGGGGAGACTCACCTCACGGATTGACCCCTGATAACTGGCTGCACCTCGAACCTGTTCAATTGGATTATGATGATACTTTTTACCTGAGATTCTATGTAGGGGTAATCGGAAAATTTGATTGTACCAACGAGCATTACTCTGTATATGTTAATGGTGAAGAAGTATTAAGCGAAACACTTCCTGAAAATTTTGATGGTTTCGAGTATCGCAGTGTAAATCTTCGCAGATGGGCAGGAGAAATTGTTGAGATTTCTTTCCGTCATCACGATTGCGTAAATGAGTTTGCTCTACTTATCGACAATTTGAGCATTTCCAACTACTCATACGAACCAGGCAGAACAAGCTTGTCTATCAGAAACCTTAGCAAATAGATATTAATTTATACCCCCACCCTAGTACTTCTTGGATGGGGGTATTTTTATATGCCTAGAAAGTGATTTTTATAACATTAAAAGATACTATTTGGAAATATCTTCAATGTGAAATATGACCTCCTTCCAAAAAGGTGTAGATACTGATATTGTCCTTAACTGGGAGAGCGACGATGAAAATGATGTATTCTACTTCCAACTATACCCATAGCGGATCATAAATCAACAGATAAAATAACTAATCCCCCACTCCATTTTTTGAAGTGGGGGATTTCATTTTCATAGATCTTATAAGTTTCGGTCTATTTCCAGACTCCTTTTGCTCCAGGGAATTAAATGATAAATCCGAAACCCTAATCCTTCATATTATTAGTATAAAGAATTCATTTCACTCTATATATTATTTCAGTACAGGTCGGATGTTCATTCCAAATCCCCTATTCTGCTCGTTCACAATCTGATATGAACTTTGGAGATACACAGTTACTGCCTTGTCACAATTTGCATCCACAACAGAAGTTGAAGTCCAATAGAAAGCACCTGTACCAATACCCAATACAGAAGATTCATTGAAATATCCAGATGCAGGGAATATAATTTGGTTACCATTTCCACCTGTCACAACAAAATATCCATCACCATCATTAGCAACCCATTCCCATTCACATTCATTGATCAGCTCTTCAAAATCTTCTTTTGTAGGCATACACCAATCAGAGCCCCAATTTGCAGTCGCAGCATCATATTCTGGATTTCCTGAAATATCATATATATCCAGACCATAATGCAAATAGTTGGCTGAAGTATATGTATCTTTTGGTTCAATCTCACCCCAAGCAAAATAATCGCCTGCCTCGTCCGGGTGCTCTGCTCCTATGTTATGAGCAGCCCATAGTATTCCGCTTGAAAGGCCCAGGTCAACATACTCATAGTCAGGCTCAATTGACAAAACCCAAGTATCATACTCCTCCCAAGTGTCACCACCATCTTCAGAAACCTCAAGAACTATTTCACAAGCAATCAAGCCTTCGTATTCAATAACAATCAACTCAATCTCCTCTATAGCAGCCTCAACACCGAATCTGACGCTTTGTTGGTTCAAGTTATGGATTCTGCTTTCAAAATCCTCTTTTACAGACTCATCTTCACAAGTCAAAGAGTTCACCACAACTCTCCAGTCAGTTCTCCCCGGTTCATCAGGTTTTGAGCTCATATACAAATTCCAGGACTCATACTCATCCCAATTTTCACCACCGTCTTCAGAGAGTTCCAAAACAATTTCACACTCAATATAGCCATCATACGTCTCAGCAATTTCATCAATCAACGCCGCCGCTTCATCTACGCTATATTTTGAAGATTTATTATTCAAATCTGCTATTTCTTCCAGAAGTGAAGTTTCAACCAATTCATCATCGTATTCGATAGAATTGACTGTAACTCGCCATATTTCATTAGAAGCAGCCGGTTTATCATTCTCACAAGAGATTATAGATGAAACCATTAGAAGCAAACTTGCGAACAAAATCAATATTTTCTTCATATTTTCAGTTTTAATCTATAAAAACTAATATGTTTTACTATAAACTATTCAACAACTTTCACAAAGAAATAAGGTGCGGGATCAGGAACTTCCATAGCATATCCTCCCGGAGATGATAGCACGAATTTATATGTATTGCCGGCATCCAAGTAATAAGGTTTAATATAATATTCATTATAATAAAAATCACCGGTCACATCAGGAGTAATCGTAAAATCTCGAACATAAGCAGTATAACTTTCATTAAAGTTTTTAAAATAAGTACGAGGATTCTTAACAACTCTATACACCCACTCCTCCGAAGCCTTCAGAGTAATAGTTCCACCATTCTGGACGGTTGCAACTACCGTTTCCTGATCAGTTTCATCTACAAAAGAGAAAGATTTGATACCTGCTTCAGCGTTAAATGATATACTGCCTCCGTATGACATAGTTAGTTTCACCGAGCCGCTGGTTGCCTGATCTGTTCTAACTTCCAAATAGTCAGCATCCATATTACTAAACGAAGCCATAAATTGACCCGATACTTCGACATCCACATCACTCATAAAACTACGCACGCAATCATCGAAAGGAGTCAAATTTGCATCAACCAACTGTAAACTTATGTGTCCTATACTGGTATAAAGATTTGATGGAGAATCATAATCATCTATTGTATTAGCATCATACCCATCATATTCTCTCCACCTCCAATCAGCGCCTGAATTAGTGAGAGACATTACACATACAGTACTACTAACCCCATTGGGTGCAACTGCTTGAATTTGGGCATAACCGTGACCTACAGCTGTAATCACACCATTCTCTACTGTTGCAACATTTGGTTTGTTACTTATCCACTCCAATTGGTGCTCCTGATTTGCTGGAACAGTTGAAACGTCCAAAGTATAATTCTTACCACCGAAAGCTGAAACCGAGCCATCAGGACATAGAGTAATCATAGTTTCTGAAATCGAAATGCTTGTAATCTCCACCTCGTTGACTGTCAATGTCTTGGATGCTTTAAGTCCAGATACATCTTTTGCTGTAACAGTCACTGTTCCAGGTTTAAGACCTGTAAGAGTTACTGATTTGTTCTTATTCTCATTGGATATAGATACAATATCCTCAGGAGAAACTTCCCAGGTAATATCCACATCAGATGCTGTCTCAGGATTAAGTTTCAAAGTAGCTTCTGAGGTCTCCCCAATCGCTATTGAACTTTTACTTAGAGACATTGTAATGGTTTTAAGTTCTATATACTCTGCTACCTCAACAGTAAATGAAGCTGAAACATCTCCATAATAAGCAGTGATTTCTGCTGTTCCTTCTGTGTTGGCTGTCAGTTTTCCATCCTCTACTGATACTATAAATTTTCGGTTGGACTTCCATTGAAGTTCGATTTCATCTTCCAATTCAGATGGTTCAAGTGCATAATTCACCTTAAAGGTTTCACCTTCACGCATATATAGAGTATTTCCGTCTATATTAGTAAATTCTATCGACTGCAACTCAGCATTTACAGGTGAATCGGGTTTCTCTTGGCAACTCCAAAGAGAAAACATTGTCAATATCATCAATATTGACACTAAACTCTTTTTCATAAGTCAAATTTTAATTATTATCAATGCAACTCCCCCACATTGAACTATCAAGGCGGGGGATTTGTCATTTATTTACAAATAAAGTAATTTAGTTTTGTCTTACAGGACGGATAGATTGGCCATAAAAACGATCGTCTGATATCACACGATTAGTACCATCTTGATCCAATTCTGCAATATATGATTGATTCAAATGACCATCCACAGGTGTAGATGTCCAATAGTAACCGAATGATTCTACTTGCTGAATGCTTGAATCCTCACAGTAACCTACTAGAGGCAAAATAAGGATATTGCCGTTAGGACCTATAAATTGGTATCCAATAAAGCCATTACCACCAATTAGATTAGCAGTACATTCATTCAGCAACTCCTCCATTTGTTCTTTTGTTGGCAAACACCATTGGTCTCCCCAATTAGCTGTTGCTGCATCATATTCTGGATTTCCTGAAATATCTGTCATTTCAACATTCCAAGTATCACAGTTTGCTGCACTGTAACTATCTTTTGGAGTAAGTTCTCCCCAAGCGAAATAATATCCCGATTCCTGTGGAAGGTCAGCACCTATGTTGCAAGTAGCCCAAAGAGTTCCACTGGGAAGACCCAAGTCAACATACTCGTGATCTTCCTGAAGAGTCATAGTCCAAGTATAATAGTCATACCAAGTTTCACCACCGTCTTCGGTAGCTTCCAAAACGACTTCACCACCAAGACGTCCCCAGAAAGCCACAACAAGTTGATCCACATATTGTTCAGCCATTTGTACGCCGAAATCACCTGCTTGTTCATTCAATTCAGCCACTTCTTCTTCGAAAGATACTATATCAGCTTCATCATTAGCGATTAAATCATAAGTAACGATGCGCCAGG
>JAZRBT010000041.1:0-2451 GCA_045635245.1 Candidatus Coprenecus sp. | reverse complement strand
GATCCGACTTATATAGGAAGGTGCAATTATTTTGATGGTGTCACGGGGGCTCTCCATCAATTTTTGAACATATTCAGGATTTTGCATCATCTCCTGTACTTGTAAAGTATATATAATACCTTCATTCTTGCTTAGTCCATCAAAAGATTTGTTCAATTCATCTGTGCCTGAAAAGAGAAGAAAGAGTGTAAGAAGGACAAAGAGCATAAACATATTCATCTTCAAAGGATGTATATATGAAATAAACTTTCCGGAGATGAATTCGTTGGTAAGATAACCCGGTTTGCGGATCAATAGCCAGATACTCTTGAAGAATCTTGTATCCCACATTAGTGCGTTGCTGAAATACTCCATAACGAAACTGCCAATGCTCGGATGTGGATCACTTGCCTGCTGTCCGCAGGAGTGGCAATATTTGCCATTTAATTCAGTTCCACAATTAAGACAATTCTTATACGGTGTATTGCTTTGATTCTCTTTATTCTTGCTCATTGTGTTATCCTTTAATAAAGGTTGCAAAAATAGGTTAATTGGTTGTCAATATCAAAAAAAATAGTGGCACACCGAAGTATGCCACTATTGTCTATAGTGTGTGCTTTTAAGCAACTTTACCTATTTCTTAGGGAAACGGATTGCTGCCTGAGCCGCTGCAAGTCTTGCGATAGGAACGCGGAAAGGAGAGCAAGATACGTAGTTCATACCAATCAAGTGGCAGAATTCTACTGAATCTGGATCACCACCGTGCTCACCGCAGATACCGATTTTTAGGTTTTCGTTGGTTGAACGGCCTTTGGTAACACCTGTTTCAATTAGAGCACCTACTGATTCTCTGTCGATAGTTTGGAAAGGATCACCAGGAAGAATCTTGTTGTCAAGATAATCTTTCATAAATCCACCGATATCGTCACGAGAGAAACCGAAAGTCATCTGTGTCAAGTCGTTGGTACCGAATGAGAAGAATTGTGCAGTCTTAGCCATTTGGTCAGCTGTGATAGCAGCACGAGGGATTTCAATCATTGTACCATACAAGTAATCAATTTTAACACCTTCAGCTTTTTCAACTTCAGCGCGTACTTCTTCGCAAAGTCTCTTTTGGAAGTCAAGCTCGTTTACAGAAACTGTTACAGGAACCATAATTTCAGGTCTAGGATTCAAACCTTCTTTTAGAAGTTGTGCGGTTGCTGTAAAGATAGCGTTGAATTGCATTTTGCTGATTTCAGGGAAAGAGATACCAAGACGAACACCTCTGTGACCCATCATAGGGTTGGTTTCTTGAAGAGATTCACCACGTTTGCGAACATCTTCTACTGAGATACCGAACTCATCAGCAAGTTCTTGTTGTTTTTCAGCTGTATGAGGAACGAATTCGTGCAAAGGTGGGTCAAGAAGACGGAAAGTAACTGATTTACCATCCATTACTCTCATTGTTTCTCTTACTGCTTCGATTACGAAAGGACGAAGTTCGTCAAGAGCTGCAACTCTCTCCTCTGTGTTGCTTGAAAGAATCATCTTTCTAAGTTTTGCAAGAGGTTGTTCAGAGTTTGCACCATAGAACATATGCTCGATACGGAATAGACCGATACCTTCAGCACCCATATTGATAGCGTTTTGAGCATCTTGAGGGTTTTCAGCATTTGTTCTTACTCCAAGAACACGATATTTGTCAACGATATTCATATACTCAATGAATCTTTCGTTTTCTGAAGCATCCATTGTAGAGATAGCGCAATCGTAAACAAGACCTTTACTTCCGTTTAGAGAGAATACATCACCTTCTTTGTATGTTTTCTCACCAATCTTAAGTGATCTTTCAGTACCGTTCATAATGATGTGCAATGCATCACAACCTACGATACAACATTTACCCCATCCGCGAGCTACAAGAGCAGCGTGAGAAGTCATACCTCCGCGAGCAGTCAAAAGACCGTCAGCAGCGCGCATACCTTCAACGTCTTCAGGGTTGGTCTCTTCACGTACCAAAATAACTTTTTCACCACGTTGTTGTGCAGCAACAGCATCTTCAGCTGTGAAGACAATCTTACCAACAGCACCACCGGGACCTGCAGGAAGACCTTTTGCAACAACTTCAGCGCCTTTTTCTGCTTTAGGGTCAAGGATAGGGTGAAGGATTTCGTCCAACTGAGCAGGAGCAACTCTCATAACTGCAGTTTTCTCATCGATAAGTCCTTCGTGAAGCATATCCATTGCCATATTCAAAGCTGCAAGACCGGTTCTCTTACCTACGCGGCATTGAAGCATCCAAAGTTTTCCATCTTGGATGGTAAACTCGATATCTTGCATATCTTTGAAGTGAAGTTCAAGATTTTTTTGGATCTCATCAAGTTCGTTGTAAACAACAGGCATTGCTGTTTCCAATGAATCAAGATGTTTGTTATGGTCATTTTTAGTAGCTTCGTTAAGAGGGTTAGGGGTACGGATACCAGCCACAAC
>JAZRBT010000040.1:0-9587 GCA_045635245.1 Candidatus Coprenecus sp. | reverse complement strand
ATTTCAAACGACATACCAATATGACTCCGAGCGAGTACAAAAGATTGTAGTGGGATTATTTAGTCTTAATCTATACTATATAAAAGACTACACGAAAAGAACAAAAGCAGCGTTCAAACGGTTTTTTGACGGAAAGTCTTTTTATTGTATAACAACTTAATGCTTTGTCAATCAATCAATTCGGAAATAATGTGTTATTCACTTCCGAATAAGGGCAGTCCGCAGTGGGGTTGCTTTTTTGTTATATTCTGAGCCAATTTTATTTACACACACCATTCCTAGTGCATTATAGTCGGGTATGATTCCCTTAGGGACGAGTCAAGGTCAAAATTAGGTTTTCACATCCTGATGGTTTTGTGGGAGATTAAAGAGTTGTGAGATGAGGGGGTGTATAGTTACGTATTGTAGCTCCTTTTTGTTATATTTACTGCCGAATTAAGAAAACGACGATATGGTTACAGGTGTGAGAGAAAGTGATGTGTAGTGTTGTTGTCTTTTGACAGATATAGTATGCAAAAAAAAATTGAAGATATGAAGAAAGTTGTTTTAGGAGTGTTTTTTATTGTCATAGTGTGGATTGCTGCCTCTTTTACAAGGGGTATGTTCGCTGCTAAAGGTGGTGATGTCTGTCACTTGGTGGTTACAGGACATAGAGGAGGCGCTGCTTTGGGCGAGGAAAATACTGTTGAGTGTATCAGACGCGGTATGGCGGCAGGGGCTACATCTATTGAAATTGATGTCCATATCACTGCGGACGGTCATATTGTGGTGTGTCACGATGCGACAGTGGACCGTACAACCAATGGCAGTGGAACGATAAATGATTTGACATTGGAGCAGATCAAGCAGTTGTGTATTGTCAATGCTGATGGTGAACCTACAGATTTTCAGATACCGACTCTCGGACAGGTATTGGAAGCCATTGATGGAGAGGTGGAACTGCTTTTGGAAATAAAACGTAACGGATTTGATAATCAGGGTATAGAGGAGGCAGTTTTGGATATTCTCAAACAATATGATGCTTTGTCTTATACTACAATCCAATCCTTTAATGACAGTGTGCTGGAGATGTTGTATTCGTTGGACCCTTCATTGAAACTTGAAAAACTGGTTATTGCGAAGTTAATAGGATTGCCGATAATTTTCGACGGTTCGTTGACCTATTTTTCTACTCAGAAGTACCACTATATCCGGTCATTCAACTTCTTTTACCGCGCTCTTTCGTCGTCGCTTTCAAATTCTCTGCATAAAGGAGGTTTCAAAACACGTATTTGGACGATTAACGATCCCGGTTCTGTACCTGATATTCAACTGGATGGTATAATTACTGATCATCCCGCGCTGTTTTAAAAGAGAGAAACGAGTAGTCTCCAAATCAGGTGGTTGGGGTTTTGGGATCTATTCCGATGGTTGTTTTGAATGGAATTTTCAGATTATGGAGCGGAGTGGTTTGAGTAGTGTGCTTTAATAAGTGTAAATGGATGTATATGTAATATATAGGTATATGAAGAGAATATTAAGTCTTTTATCTTTTGTTTTTCCTTTCGTGTTTGTCTCTTGTTCGAGTGGATGGAGTGAGCAGGAGAGGATGTTGATAAATGGTGCAGCTTTGTCGAGAATGGAACTTGTTACTGTGGACAATGTGGAGGATTCTTTGATTTTGAGGAAGGTTTCCCGGGATTTGACATCTTCACAGATTAATTCGGTGGAGTTCGGAAGATTGGTCTCGTCAATGATAGAAACTGTGAATAACCCTGGAAATGAGGGTGTTGGTATAGCGGCTCCGCAGGTTGGCGTAAATGTCAATCTGATAGTTGTCCAGCGATTTGATAAAGAGGGAACTCCTTATCGGGTTTACGTGAATCCAAAAATAATCTCTTACGGGGAGAGTGAGATTTTGTCGCAGGAGGGATGTCTTTCAGTTCCTGATTTTTCGGGAAAGGTGGTCAGGTCGAGTGAAATTGAAATTTCGTATCGGGATCCTGTTACTTTCGAAGAGATTTCGGAGAGTGTGTCCGGCTTTACTGCTGTGATTTTCCAGCACGAAATAGACCATCTTACAGGTGTTTTGTATATTGACAAACTCTCCGAAGCGGTGAATTAGTCAATATACTTGATTTTCTCTTTGATTCTGGGTTTTGCTTCAGGGGTTTCGTCAGCATAACCAAGTCCTACACATAGTGACAGTTCGTAGCCTTCGCTGAATTCGAGCATTTTCAAAACCTCTTTGCAAGGTTCGTTTCCGTTTATAAATCTGACAGGAGAGCCGAGGCAGATGGAACCGACACCCAATGACCACGCTGATAGCATCATATTCTCAGCGAGCAGTCCGCAGTCGTAGGCAGAGAAGTCATAGTTGGTATCTCTGGCGATAAATACCATTACAGGGGCACCTCTGAAACACCCTTCGATCATTTCTCTTCCGATAGTGGGATTGCCTTTTACCATTATCTTTTTAATCTGAGCCATAGTTTTGGGATTGTCCACAACACGGATTTCCCAGGATTGTTTGTTCTGGCCGTTAGGGGCATTGATACCGCATTCCAAAATTTTGTCCAATACTTCGCGGGAAGGGATTTCAGCTGTGTATTTGCGGATGCTGCGGCGTTGCATAATATTCTCTATCACGCAGTTTTCTTTATTCATCGATCTGTTTTTATTTGTGTTGTTAGATGTGCAAGAAATTGTGAGCATTATAAATGCAAGGATAAATGTAAATCTGGTTTTCATTGTGTATGAGATTGAATTTTGAGAGCAAATCTAACGATTAAATCTGTAATTTTCGCGGGAATAAGGTACATTTGCCCAAAATTGTACAAAGATGAGTGTTTTAAATCGAACCAATGATCCGATGGGAGCTGCCATCTGTGATTACTATAAAAAAGGTAAGGCGGCCAAACTTAGAGTCTTCTCTCCCGATTTTGACGAGGATGAGATTCCTGTAGCGGAACTATTCAGAAGTTATGAGCAAATGTCTGAAATTGAAAAAACAGCGCTGCAACTTGCGCAAGGGGAAATTCTGGATGTCGGAGCAGGGAGCGGATGCCATTCTTTGGCGCTGAGGAATTTGGGAAAAGACTCTTTGGCAATTGATATTTCACAACTTTCGGTGGAAGTTATGAGGGAGCGGGGATTGAATGCTCAAATGATTAATTTTTTTGATAACTCATTCAATTCTGCATTTGATACCATTCTTATGCTTATGAATGGCTCCGGAATCATCGGTGTGGTGGATAATATGGAAACATTTTTCCAAAGGGTTGACAAATTGCTCAAACCCGGTGGAAAAGTTCTTATGGATTCAAGTGACATACGCTATTTGTATGAAGATGAAGATGGTGAATTCTCAATAAATCTGGCAGATGATTATTTTGGTCAGATGGTATATCGCATGAAGTACAAGAGTGTTGAGGGTGAGCAGTTTAACTGGTTATATATTGATCCGGACACCCTCTCTTTTTATGCTTCCCGTTATGGCTATAAAGTTGAGGTGGTGTGTCACGGAGAGCATTATGATTATTTGGCTCAAATTACCAAATGTCATTAGGATTTTTGAACTTGGCCAATATTTTAGTCCTTAAATTTTTGCTAATTAGGTATCTTTTGCTTATTTTTGAGTGTTTAAAATATGTTTATTATCTAAAACAATTACAATGAAAAAGATTCTTTTATTAATGCTGTCGTTCGTGGCATTGGCTCTTACTTCTTGTAAAGAGGATGTCGTTGAACCTAAAATCAGTTTGACAGCTGGAGAAGTTACAGAAACTACTATCTCCTTCACAGCCACTCCTGCAGATGCATCGAAGTGTGCTTATCAAGTTGTTTTGGCCACTGAAGAATTGCCTTCAGCTGGAGATGTTTTGAACAAAGGCGTTCAAATCGACGCTAAAGCAGAAAGCAACCAAACTGTTTCAGACCTTCAAGCAGGTACTGACTATGTAGTTGTTGTTGCTGTTCAAAACGGCCCTCACCAAAAGAGTGCAACTCTTGAAATGTCTACTTTGGAAGTTCAGATTCCTGATGCTACCGTTTCAGTAGAAGAAGGTGAAGCAACTGTTAATTCTATTACTTTCACAATTACTTCAGCTAATGCTACTGCTGTTGCATATGTTGTATCTGAAGCATCAGTTGAACTTTCTGCAGAAGAAATTCTTGAGCAAGGAATTCAAGCAGAAGTTGGAGAAGTTGAAATTACAATTGACGAACTTGAAGCTGATACTCAGTACTTTATCGTAGCTGCTGCTACTAATGGTGAAGTTGCTGTTGCTTCAGAAGAAGTTACAATGGCTACTCTTCCAGCTGAAACTCCTGGTGAATTGGAATGGGATTATTTCTCAGGTCAATACTACAATGAGTACAACTATGTGATCGCTGGTGCGACAAAAGATGGTTCTATCGTATTCTTCTTTGATATGTATTGTCCTTCATCAGTTGGCAAGATCCTTCCTGAAGGTGTATATGCTGCTGCAAATGAAGATTATACTTTCGATCCATATTCTTATATCAACGGCGATTACTATAAAGAAGGTACTATCACTGTAAACCACTTGTCAGAAGGATATGAAATGATTTTTGATATCACCACCGAAAACGGTACAAGATATCAGTTCTCTTACTCAGGTATCGTTGAAGACTTCGACGGTTCTGGATTCCAAAATCCTCCTCTACCTGATACCCCCCCTCAAGGTGATTTTATCTTTAAAGGACGTTCTTATGGTGATATGAACTATGGTATCTATGTATTTGAAGAAGGCGAACAAGTTATGTTCCTTGACGTTTATTGTCCTACATCTACATTGAACATTCTTCCTGAAGGTACATACGAAGTGAATGGAACTGGTGACTATTATGTTGGTGACTGGTCATTTGGTAGAGCAAATGCAAAATTTACAGAAGGTTCGATGATTGTATCTCACCTTGAACAAGGATACAAAATCGTTATCAATATGACTGACGAAAATGGAGTTCAGTACTCATACTCACGTGAAGGTATTGTAGAACCTTATGATGAGTGGTCATCATTCAATAACCCTCCTATCCCTTACAAAGATGAGACTGTCAATATTACTATTGATGGTACTGTAACAGGTGACCACTATGCTCCCGGTACTTCATTCTCTGTAAGATTCAACACCGTAGAAGGTTATGAATTCTATATTGAATTGTATTCTGACGAGGTTGTTTACGACGGATATATTCCTGAAGGAACATATAACTTCTATGAAAATGGCAGTGAAGAGAAATCTATCGCTTCTTGGAGTTATGTAGGTGATGGAAATATGGAAGTTGGATTTGTTGAAGGTTCTTCAGTTACAGTAAGCCACCTTGCTGAAGGTTATCAACTTGACTTCAATTTGGAAAGCTTTTTGAAAACCAAATTCGTAGGTTCTTGGTCAGGTATCATCGGCTCATCTGAATGGTCTAACACCGAGTTCAGAAACCCTGGTTGTCCTCTATCTTATGACTACGCAGCTGTTATGACAAACGGTGCTAGAGGTGAAGAGTACAATGGTGGTACATACTATACATTCTCAGACGGACAAGGTGCTGAATTGAAAATCCTTATTCACAGTGCGCAAACCAATCCTGTTCTTGCAGAAGGTACTTATGCTGCAAGTTGGGGATTTGATGATGAATATCTATTCGTATTCAACGGAAACGAATCTACCATTACATATCCTGGTGTAACTGACAATATGTCTTATCCTCTATATGCTACAGGTGGATACTTTGGAGTAGAAGAAGAAAATGGTATCTACACCATCGACGCTTATCTATCAGCATATACCGATAAATATGTTGTATTCAACTTCCAATATGAAGGTGACCTTGAAGGACTTAACCCTGAAGGTCCTAACCCTCCTGCAGGTGAAACAAACTGCGTAATCAAAGGACGTTATTACAGTGATACCAACTACGAACTATATGTTTATGATGAAGCTGGTACACAACTTATCTACTTGGATACTTATGTGAAGTCATCAGTTGCTAAAGTTATTCCTGAAGGTGAATATGTCGTTGACTTGAATGCCAACTACTATACTCCTTCACAATATGAGAGATATATCGGCCAATATTCGAAAGTTGTCTCTCCTTCAGAAGTTTATTTCCAAAGCGGTTCAATGATGGTAACTCACCTTGAAGAAGGTTACAGCATCAGCATCAACCTAGTAGATCAAAGTGGCAACTCACACGTTTACAATTGGGAAGGTGTTATGGAAGGAAATGACGGATACCAAATTGGTAACCCTCCAATTCCATATAACGACATCACTGTAAACACTTCAGTAGAATCTATCTATGGTGAGCACTCTGGTCCATCTAACCAATTTACATTGTATGTGACTACAGCTAACGGAGAATATGAAATGACTCTTCAACTTCAGTCTCCAGAAACTGTAGCTAACGGTATTATGCCAGAAGGAACTTATACAACCGGTGGTTCTGATTATCTTCTACAGTCATATTGTACAATGAACGGTAACAAATTGGTTGAAGGTTCATCTGTAACTGTTTCTCACCTAAGCGAAGGTTACGAAGTGATTATCGCAGTTGAAGATGTATACAAAACTAAAGTGAATACATCATTCTCTGGTTTGATTTTCAAATCTGAAAATGCTTCTTATCCTTTTGAAAACCCTGGATATACCTATCCTCCTCATTGGGATTTGACAGTTAATACTCTTGTAGCTGAATTTGAAGGTTCAGACTGGAGTGGTGCTGCTTGGAAAGGTTATGAATTTAACAATGCAGAAGGAGATAACGTTAAATTGGCATTCCATCCAGATGCATTGGTTGGTGGTCTTCAAGAAGGTGTTTACACAATGGGAGACTGGATCAATTACGGTCCTACCAACTACTATGGCAATGGTTGTGAATTCTGGGTAGCCGGTAATGATCAATCATATGCAATGTATCCAAATTCAGGAACTATCACTGTATCTAAAGAAGGAGATATCTATACTATCGTTGCTTCAGTTTATGTATACAGCGGTGGGTATAAACTACTTCGTGCTACATATACCGGTAATCTAACAATTGGTGGCGGTGATGAAGGTGGAAATGAAGGTGGAAATGAAGGTGGTGAAGTAGTTGTTCCAGAACTAAATGCTGATATTAATCAATATTATACATCAGCAAAATATGTTCCTCATAGTTATGGCTCATTCATTCTACTATCTTGCGAGGATGGTACTCAAGCTAAGATTTGTTTTGATACAGCGAATGTAAGTTCTCCTACAAATATTGAACCTGGTACATATCCGAATGGTACTTATGAACAGGATGGTTATTTCTGTTTGATCGATTCTAGAGTTATGTATTATGAAGACGGTGCTACAGAAAGAACAGAATCTACAATTGCTAATGGAACAATCGTTATTGCAGAGACAGCAGACGGATTTAGTTTCCATCTAGATCTTAAACTAAACCCTAACGACGCAGGTAAACAATATACTGTGCAAGGCTGGTATAATGGAGCAGTAAGCAGATAATATAACACCGTTTTGGGTTATTTAAATTTAGGGGTTCGCAAGCAGCGAACCCCTTTTTTTTGCTCTATTTTTTGAACCGACTAATGTATCTCGATTTTAGTCATAGATTCGTGCATATGCTCATCGAGCGGTTTGGTCTGGAATCCAGTTGTGCTGAAGTCGATTTTTTTCAGATTAATGTATCTAATTTCACTATTATACATTGTTCTGAAATAGATGATTCTGTTTTTAAGGTCGCTGGCACTGGTCCATTGTGTTGCACTTGGTATATCTGTAACTTTCTCTTTGGGAGAGAATTCTGTTCCGATCGGGATGTCAAAGTTGTTGAGGATGTGAAAGCATTGTTCCACTACTTCTATTGTTTTCTCTTTGACGGGGGCAGTATTGACGAAAAATGCAGCTCTGATAAATCTGGATGGAGGGGTGAAATCTCCGGGGAGTCCTGTCATTGATGATCCGTGTCCGAAGTTATGGAATGAGATGTTTCCGAGCCGGTGTTCGGGGGTATTGCCACCTTGAAGATTGATATAATTGTTCAGGTTGGTAATATGCCAGTCGTATCTTGGGGAGTTTGTGATAACTCCTACCGTATTTTCGTAGAATACAGGTTTGCAGTCAATGATTTCCACAATGATTTCCTTGCCATCTTCCTGGGCAAATCTCCAGTGGAGGGTTGAGCCTCGTGGGTCGACATTTACTATATTTATCCGGAGTATTTCCTCTTTGACCTCTTCTATAGTGCTGCATTTGCCCAATATGTAGGAGACGAGCTGCAGGTCTGCAATTGTATTCTCTTTTTCAGCGCTATTATATTCGAGATATCTCCCTGAGCCGGGGAAGTAAAACAATCCCCCAGCGAGCCCTCTTTCATTTATCCCTTCCGCGATGTATTCTTTGGATTCTACAGCCAGCCCGACATACCCATACTTCGATGTAAACTGTTTTCCGTTGAACCCTTCAGGTGTAAGTGATATCTGGGTGTGTCCTCGAGGAACGATTACATAGAGGCTGTTCAGGTTGCTTCCTCCCCATTCTATAGTTCGGGCTATGACCTTGGACCCATCAGATGTTCTTAGTGATATTCCGGTACAGGCAAAAGCCTGTGGCGATGCAAGGATCGCAATAATGCTTATTATTGATGATAACTGTTTCATTTTCATTCTATTTAAAGGTTTATACAGGAGAATGTACAATGGATGTGCCATCATCAGTTTTCCAGAAAAGAAATAACCCACCGGACAGAAATTATCGTCCGATGGGCTATTTCTTATATAGATATAGGTAACTATTTACTAAACTTCCCAACCAAGAGCACTCGCTCCCAAAATGGCAGCATCAGAGTCTTTAAGGGTAGAGTAGAGGAGTTTAACCTTTCCTTTCCACATCTTGAGCATATTTTCATTCATACTCTTTTCTATGTTTTCGGTAAGGAACTCTTTCGCTTTGGTAAGTCCTCCGAAAAGAACAATAGCTTCAGGAGCGCTGAATGCTACAAAGTTTGCGAATGCTTTACCCATAATATCTGCTGTGTACTCGAAAATCTCAAGGGCAAGTTTGTCTCCCTCTTTTGCGGCATCGTAGATATCTTTAGAAGATATTTTCTCAATGTCAAGATTTCTAAGAAGGCTTGGAGTATTGTCTCTTTGAAGGAATTCTTTTGCTGTGCGAGCTACGCCTGTAGCTGAAGTATATGTCTCAAGGCATCCTTTAAGACCGCATCCGCAAGGTCTTCCGTCGCGAATAATGGTGGTGTGTCCGAGTTCGCCTGCAAAAGCATCGTGACCGTAAACGATATTGCCATTGATTACGATACCGCTGCCAACACCTGTTCCGAGGGTAATCATAATGAAGTTTTTCATTCCTTTTGCGATACCATAAGTCATTTCACCCACTGCAGCAGCATTTGCATCGTTTGTAAGGACAACAGGGATGTTTACTCTGTCGCTGATAAGTTTTGCAAACTGGATAACCATAGGATTTCCATTGCTATCGTATGCCCATTTGAGGTTTGGAGCAAACTCAATGGTTCCTTTGTAATAGTTTCCATTTGGAGCACCAATACCGATACCTTTTACAGTACCATCTTCTTTACAT
>JAZRBT010000039.1:0-3704 GCA_045635245.1 Candidatus Coprenecus sp. | reverse complement strand
CATCAAGAGGGGATTATTTTGATGTTTACAACAACAACTCTCCCCTTATTGACGGATATTACGAATGTAAAGCAGCTACCAAATATTACATTTATGCCGCAAAATGGGATGAAGATTGCAATTTGATCGGAGAAGTGTCATTCTATGAGCATACCACTGCCGAAATTGGAGATTCTGAAATTACCATTTCATTGGAAATCTCTGACATTACCCAGTCGAGTGCAAAAATGAAAGCGACTCCAAGCAACAATGACTCGTATGTCGTAATTACTGAAAAGAGTGCTGTTATTGAAGGATTGAGTGATGATGAGATTTTTGCACACGTTATGAGACACTATGACGCTTTCTTGAGCGAATACACTTACAACGGTGTAAAAGAGAAAGTTTACTCATATCTGAGCCCCGACACCGACTACACATTCCTTGCATTCGGTTACAAAGCCGGAACACTTACCTCTGAGAGCATTACAAAAGAAGAGTTCAGGACATTGGCTTCGGGCGCTCCTGAGGATTGTACTTTTGAAATAGAAGTGGAAGCAGGTTCAAAAGAGGCAGATGTGGTTATCACCCCTTCTGATAAAGGACACTTCTACCACTGGATGGCATACCACTCTGAATTTACCGCTGATGAGGCTAAGACATACCTTAGAGATGTGGTTATCAAAGAGTACTACGAAGGTAACTTCCCTGCATTTGCATCTTGGGAACTTTGTATTGGAGATACAAAAGGTGAAGCTTATGGTTTGTTCCCAAATACCGAATACAAAATCGGGGTTATCATTATGAATTACAACACTGGAGAATTCCTTTCAGATATGCATTTCAGCGAACCATTTACAACATCTGATGTCGAATATGCTGATGTTGACATCACTATTGAATTTGGTCCTTATTATGATCTTCAGGAACTTGTCGATGCAGGATTCAGCGAATTCGAGAGCAAATTGGATGAGGCAGATGCAGCTTTGCCTACTCAAGCTGTAATCGAGGGCGACTATTCTGAATTCTATTATGCTATATACAACAGAGACCTTACTGATACTGAGGAATATCCAGATGATTTGTTCTATGAAGACCTTTACTATGGCTCAACATTTATGTCGACAACATTCTTTGTAGAATATGAAAAACAAATGACAATGGTAGCTGTAGCATTGGACAAAAATTACAACTACGGCAAACTATTCAGAAAGACCTTCTATCTGACCCGCGAGGGTGCTTACGATGTAAGCGGCTACAACCCTGCACCTGCATATTCTCTTATTATCGAGGAGAATGAGGCTTTGTCAAGAGGATTCATCAGCTACGAGACAGCTCGCGACAGAGATGTAAAAAACCCTGACCGCGAATTCTCTTCCGTAAGAGAATCTGTTTCAGCCCCTGAAGTTAAAAGCATCAGTATCAAACCTCTTCCTGTTCAGGGAAAAGCTGATGCTCGCAGATATACAACGCTATAACAGAAACACTTATAAATTGAATTGACTAATGAAAAGAATACTAAATTTTATCGTTTCCATTGTCGCACTGTCGGTTATCGGCAGCTGCAACCTTTTCCAAGGTAAAACCAACCTATATGACTTTGAAGTGATGGCCCAAGACCAGCCACTACCCTTAAGCAAATACCGCGGAAAAGTGGTTCTGATAGTAAATACCGCCAGCAAATGCGGATTCACATTCCAATATCAGGAACTTCAAAGACTATATGACAAATACGGAACTAAAGGATTTGAAGTTCTGGACTTCCCCTGCAACCAGTTTGGAGGACAATCTCCCGAGAGCGATGAACAGACCACCGAATTCTGCCAATTGAACTACGGAACCACATTCGCACAACTTCAGCAGATTGAGGTCAATGGAGAGAACGAATCTCCCCTATACACCTGGCTAAAAAGCGAGAAAGGGTTCAACGGCTTTGACCGCACACACCCCAACACCCCAAGATTGGAGGACAGACTTCACAAAATCGACCCTAACTTTGCAAAAACCAGTGACATCAAATGGAATTTCACCAAATTCCTTGTCGATAGAGAAGGCAACGTAGTAGCCCGCTTCGAGCCCACCGCTGACATCGCCCAAATCGACAGCACCATCCAAACACTCCTATAAGTACACGCACAGCGCAATAAATGCTGAACTAAAATCATAGTGTGTCAAAAAACACTAAACCCGGCAGGAAAGACAAATGATCCTGTCGGGTTTTATTGATTGATAACTACATTACTAGAAAATAGCGACTATTCCCACACCATTATCGGTCTTCCTTTCAGATACCCCTTTTCTATTGACAGATACTCTTTATAAACACTCAGAGCTTCTGGATTCTCTTGGATTGCATTAACATCAAACCCAATATTGTCCAACATATATATTTCATTCATTGAGGCTAATACTGACACATCTACACAAGGATTAAAATCATTATATTGCGCTTTGGAAACTATGGAAATAAAAAAGAATGCAAAAACAAGAATGACTCGTTTCTTAAATTTGAAAATTATCACACAAACATAACATTTTTCACAAAGCTATTCAAGATGTAAATACCAAACATCTGCTTTTTACATCTTAATAGTTCCACACAAAGAAAAAAATCAATTTTTCTTCAAAAAACCATCTTCCGCCATCAAAACACTGAATTACATCCACTTAACCCCTCCAAACCCACCAAAAAGCCCACTCTATTGCCCCTCTGAAAAGAAGAAATTTCAAGAAAAATCAAAAAAAGTGCAATATTTTTTTGTATTTGAAAAAAAACACCTATATTTGCAATCCCAAAACGCGGAAATAGCTCAGTTGGTAGAGCACAACCTTGCCAAGGTTGGGGTCGCGAGTTCGAGCCTCGTTTTCCGCTCTAAGGCTTCAGATTTCTTCTGGAGCCTATTTTTTTGCATACACCCATAAACAACCACGACAACAAGAGGCTCCAACGAGCGAACCCAATATTCCCCCTCTGGGGGTTAGGGGGATAGATAACAGCCGCACAACACGCGAAGCGTGGGTTCGAGCCTCGTTTTCCGCTCTAAAGACTTCAGATGAAAATCTGGAGTCTTTTTTTGCATACACCCATAAACAACCACGACAACAAGAGGCTCCACAAGAAAACAAATGAAGGCGTTCTCGTTGTAATCTGGGACGGTAAGTCAAGCTGAGCCGAAGGTCGCTCAACTAAGACAACTCACATAAATCGTTATTTGGAAATTTTAGAATCGTCAAGCCCGCCCGACTATTAGTGTTTGGTGGGCTATTTTGTCATATTGCAAAAGTCTATTGCACGATAATTATCAACGAATTGGAATAATTGCTAATTTTGTAAAAGAGTTGAATGACTAATTAGATATTTAATATATGAAACCATTTAGATTGCTAACCATTTTGTCTTGCCTTGTACTTATCTCAAGTTGTGCAGCGACATTGCTTCCCGTATCTGTTCAACAAAACTCAACATTAGATGGATACAAATATGTATACATCACACCTACTTCGGGAATCACATCAACGACAGGTGGTGTATATGGAGGATCGTATGGTGTATATGGTTCAACTCAAACCAAAAGTATATATCCTAGCGATATAATTGCAGGTATTATGATAAAAAAAGGGTTTACACAAATACCTAACATTTCCCCTGAATTAGCTTCTCAAACATTGATTATCAATTATGGAGAAAGCGGTAGACGCAATGTTGGTCTAGGCTATACCATTGA
>JAZRBT010000038.1:0-2825 GCA_045635245.1 Candidatus Coprenecus sp. | reverse complement strand
ACCGAAATCACCGGGGAAGTTGATTTCACCTTGAGTGGTTTTAGCTTTGAAAGAAGGAGCTTTGTCGCCGATACGAGGCATTGAGTATACTTTATTTTCCATGATTTATATTTTTTAATTTGTTAATAATCTGTTTTGTTTGTGTTGTGTTAATGTGTTTGTTTTTGTTTTACGCTGCAAAAATATAGCCACTTTTTATATTAATCAAATAGATATTTTGTATATTTATATAGATAAAATCTATAGTAGTCTCGCCGACATATCAATCGCAGATTATGCACTCTATATAAAACAAAATCTTCTGCATCCAACCTGTATGAGTTGAAGGCAGAAGATTCCGGTTTTGCCCAAAAGGGTTATGTTTTTACCACTCTATAAATGGTCCTTCTCCTTTGAAAGTTCCGTAGATTCTGTTTCCGCGGTCATCCAGACAGTCGATGTCAAATGTATAAACATCGTTGGCATCTTTAGAGACTGTTATTGTGCCGGAAACCATTGGCGCGAAGTCAATGTATCCTGCGGTCATATACCAAGTGTGCTGCTGCAGGTATTGTCCCGAAGAATTGTCTGCATATCCGGGGATGAAGTGTCCTTCGGTGGTACCGGGGGTGTAGGTTCCGCAAATGTCAGTTCCCCCGGCAGGAAGTTGAAGGTCGAGTTGGAACTGGTCGCCTCTCTCTTCTCCGGTAATTTCGTCGAGATATTCAAACAGGTAAACCTGACAAGTATTGCATCCTGTATAAAGCAAATCTCCAACATACGCTCCGACAAAGACTCCGTTTTCGATATCAAAACTGTGGTCTCCGGTAAGGGTGCTTACCCCCTCTGAACTGCCCGATCCGCCGAAAACAGGAGCTCCATTGTAAATGATATGATGCACTTCTCCGCTTTCCAATGTTACATACGCCTCAATGGAATTTGCAGAAACTGTCATTCTTGCCTCAGTATAAGGAAATTCCTCGAATGATGATTCAGAGGTCAAAGTGAGGTTGCTGTATTGAGGATTAATTGATCCGGGGTTGGTGTTGTTTTGCAAAGTGTATTCTCCGGCAGGAATTGTGATTGTATTTCCTTGTGCAGGAGTGTCTGAATAGATATCAAAATAGTAATAAGTCGAATTGCTTTGGAGAGTACCATTGTCGGTAATCCCTGCTGTGGACATTATCACATAATAATTGTATCCTGTCGATGATTCATATATTCCATAATATCCGCTTCCAGCAAGAGTGGTAGCTGTGAATGTGGTCATATTCTCACAACCGCTTTGCGATATGGTTACTGATACCTTGTCTGATTTGGACATTATCGATATCTCTCCGGTGCGCTCCTCTTCAGAGGTATTTGGATCAACAGTAAAAAAGATTGTGTTGTTTGCAGTTTCAAAATGAATCCAATTCTGAGGTGTGAAGACAGCATCGGGAATAGTCTTGTCGGAATTGGTTATTTCAAAGATGATTTCACCTGTTCCACCTTCTGAGCTGAATTCAAGATGATCGGGTGAGATTAATTTGATTTTATCGGTCTCTTTCTGACAGGCTGTCAGAGCTATAATCGAGCATAGGATTATAAGTGCTTTTTTCATAGATGCAGTATTAATCAATGTTTAAAATTATGAAGGAGTAGTAAATTCAAATACGTTGAGAGAGGTTGTAGGACCATCTTCGCTGATACCAAATACGAATACACCGTATCTCTTGTTTGGGGTGAAGTATTGGTTACGAACCGATGCGGGAGAGTAAACACTTTCTCCAATCATACACATTTCATCAAGAATTTCATATGAAGGTCTTGATGTGTTGTTAAGAATTTGATAGATAATGTAGTCTTCATCGCTGCGTCCTTCGTTATATTCGCTGAAATACCATTCGTACCAGTCCATATTGGTGATGGTTGCAAAGAATTTTGTATTTGGGTTAGAAGGGGTAATGGTAGCTTCGACCTCATATTTATTTTGATTGGAGTTCCATTCCATCGAACTGATTTCGATTTCAAATGTTGTGTTCTCTTTCTCGGGAGCCAATGTTATGAAGGTATGTTTTGTTACCTTGGTGGTTACATTGCCAAGAGAGTCAAGACCGTATGCGTAAGCCAAATATTCGGTATCCCACATAAGAAGATTGAAGAAGTCGCTGCTGTTGACAGTGATATCGCCACTTACCAAGTCTCCAAGCATAAGTTCTATCCAGCTGTCTCCGGTAAGAGACTCAACATATTGCCAATATGCGATGTCGTTTTCAATCATAAGTTCATCGCTTCCCTGGAATTCGTTATTGTAGCGGTCCATTTCGTACAACCAGTAGAAATATTTCAAATTTTTATCTTCAGGTTTGATGTTGATAATGGTTGAAAGGCCGCTGGTCTGAGAGGTCTCAATGGTAAAAGCCTCTTCCTTGTTTTCAGGAGTGTCAGTGTTGTCTGGTTTTGAACAACTTGATAATGATGCAGTTCCGAATGTGAAGACTGCGAGAATAAAATAATTTAGAAAGTGTTTCATAAAGTGATTATTATCTTTTCTACAAAAGTAAAAAAAATTATTATTGAGTTGTCAGAAATCTCAAAGTGACCTTAAAAATCCCACGCTGCAGAAGATACTTGAACTCCTTATTTACGATATCGTGGAATTGAATTTTGGTGGTGCGGCAATGATTGGTGGTATTTATAATATGCAAATGGCGACCCCTAAATGATCTGACCCCAAGAAGTTGGACGGATTAATAATAGTTTTATTGGTAAAGAGTTCGGTATTGCACCGGACTCTTTCCTTTTAATCTCAGTTTTATTCTGTCATTGTTGTAGTAGTGGATATACTTCTTTAGTTCCTGTTT
>JAZRBT010000037.1:0-5828 GCA_045635245.1 Candidatus Coprenecus sp. | reverse complement strand
AGAAAATTTGGTTATATTTGCCTATTAAACTTAAAAAAATGAGCAATAAAGGGAGAGTTCTCGTAACCGGAGCCACAGGCTATATCGGTTCCCACACAATTGTAGAACTAATCAACGCAGGATACGAGGTGGTTGGAGTTGACAATTTCCACAACTCATCATCATCTGTATTGCAATCCATTGAACAAATCGTCAACAAGCCAATCCCCTTCATCGAACTGGACTGCAGCAGCAAGAAAGACTTTGAGAGGGTGTTTGACCAATATCCCAATATCGTAGCGGCTATCCACTTTGCAGCATATAAAGCTGTGGGAGAGAGTGTTTCAAAACCATTGGACTACTTCAGGAACAATCTGCAATCGCTGATAAACCTTACTGAACTGATGCACGAAAAGACCGGTAAAGGGGCGATTGTATTCTCATCTTCCTGCACAGTTTACGGAGAGCCTGACCCCGAAAATCTCCCTATCAGCGAAAGTGCCCCCACCAAAGAGGCAACCTCCCCTTACGGAAGGACCAAACAGATGTGCGAAGATATACTCAGAGACAGCACCAGAGCCTACCCTTGGCTTAAAGCCATAATTCTGAGATATTTCAATCCCATTGGAGCTCACCCTTCTGCAATTATCGGAGAGATGCCCAACGGAGTTCCCCAGAACCTTGTCCCTTTCATCACCCAGACCGCTGCCGGAGTCAGAAGCGAGCTTAAAATCTGGGGCAACGACTACGACACCCCCGACGGAACTTGCATAAGAGACTATATCTATGTGTGCGATCTGGCAAAAGCGCACGTTGCAGCAGTGAACAGAATTCTCGATTGTCCCGATTCGGACAACCTTGAAATATTCAATGTTGGCACAGGAAGAGGATTGTCGGTCCTCGAACTTGTTAAATGTTTTATCAAAACCACATCAGTGGAATTCCCCTACTCTTTTGGACCAAGAAGAGAGGGAGACATTGTCAAAGTATGGGCAGATCCCTCCAAGGCAAACGAGGTTCTCGGCTGGAAAGCAGAGACTCCCGTTGAAGAGATACTACTTTCTGCCTGGAATTGGGAGAAAAAAGTGAGAGGAATAGAATAAATGAAGTACAAAGATATCATAGAGATACTCACCAAAGAGTGCGAGAGGTACCATTTGACCGAAATGGGCTTCATCGACCCCGGCAAGCTGGAGGACGAGGCAAAATCGATTCTCTCAAAACTTCCCGAGGCAGGCGGAGAATCCTTCAGCAAAATGAAGCACAATATTCTCAGAGAGTACTACAGAAATAAAGGCTTCAGCAATTTTTGCAGGGAACAAATCAAAAATCCACGATTTGAGAAGATGATTTTCTCCCTGCTGAAAACCCATCTTGCACAAACAAAAAGGGAGAACGGGCTAACCGATGTGGACAAATACCTTGCTCCGGATAACGATTCCCTCTCATACGGATTGTCCAAAGGACATTTTGAAGAGATATACGCACTCGATTTTCACCCGTTCATAACATTCGGCAATCCCGAAGAACTGGAACAGTGGTGTAAAGAGATTATCTCCCGCCACTTCCCCATCACCCACGAGGAGATAATAGCAAAAATGGAATCCAACGACCCCTTCGTTTGGGAGAAGTTTTATATAAAATTAAAAGGAATCGCCGCTGCCATTTGCTATCAGATGGCTAAAACACAAGGAGATAACAACACACACGATCTATGGAGTGACACCTGCCTGACTATCAACAAAGCGGTCACAACAGGTACCATAAACCCTCCTGTCACTGCAAAATCGATTATCTCTTATGCCATAGGAATTATCAAAAACAAAAACCGCGAAGGATTCCGCAGAGCAAAAGAAGCACCTGTTCAGATAGACTCCATTCAACACAAAATCGAGGAGAGCGCCGTTGACAACTTTTTTGACAATCCGGTAACATTACCTGAAAATTTTCCGTCACATTCGTTCCGTTTCTCCAATTATATTGACACCACTGATAAAGATTCGGTCAGAGGCTATTTCATCGTCATCCTGTACAATAAGAAACACCCTCTGCACGCAGAATTGATAAAAGGGGTCGAAGAGAAAGTCAAAAAACTTTTCCTCCATTATATTGACAACCTTTCATACGAACAAATCGTAGCAAAGTATCACGGAGAGCAAAAAGGACTCGATCTGATCAGACACACTGCCCAGTTGCGTCAAGAGATCAAAAGAGTCAAAGAGACATTACTCAAGAGGTATAACAAATTATTAAAAGAAAATTTATGAAATCGGAGCACATAGATACAGAACGCCTTGGCAGGTATCTTTCTAACAAACTCACAGTGCAGGAGCAGGATCTGATTCAGGAGCATCTGCACCAATGCCAACAATGCAGCAAGAGACTCAAAGAGATGAGGGCACTGCACCAAGGATTCTTCTCTAAAGAGGAGGCTCCATCCAAACGGAAAAGAATTTCAACAGGATTGTACATAAAGGCTGCTGCATCACTGGCACTCCTTGTGGGACTGTCATTGTTCATCTACAACTCCACTCACAACAATGCCTCAAACTCTCTCACACCGCATATTCCCCAGCAGAGAGAACTGACAAACCCTGTACTGTCAGCAGATTCGGTAGTGAAAAAAGACACCACTCACCTTATCCGCAAAAAATTGATGTACAACGAGAAAGACCACCACTTCGATTTAAGAAAAAAGAAGTAATTCCATAAATTTGAAAAAATATAAAAACAGAGAAAATTCTCTCCGTTTTTTTTATTTGTGAAATTCTCAATGATGGCAAGTTAGATTTGCAGGTATGGAGTTCAATGAATTGACATACGCCTGTGCCCTCAACCGGATATTTTCAAACAACACTCTGCTTGCCAAAAGCATTGCAGAATATTTCCACTACCCGAGCGAACTTTTTGCCACCGAAGAGGAAAAACTCAAAGAACTTTTCAGGAACAACGAAAAATATATCCCGCTAATCCGAGACAAACAATTATTGGAAGAGTGCTCCAGGGAGGTCATCTGGTGCGAGAAAAACGGCATCAAAATCATCTGTTACAACGACACCCAATACCCGAAAAGACTGAAAGAGTGCCCCGACTCCCCTGCCATCCTGTTCTTAAAAGGGGAAATATTACCCGATCAGCAAAGAATGATAGCAGTGGTCGGGACCAGAAAACCTACCCCCTATGGAATCAGAGCCTGCAGAGAAATTATCCAGGAGCTCTCAAAACTCTCTCCAAAACCTGTAATTGTCAGCGGATTGGCGTACGGCATAGATATCTGCGCACACGAGGCAGCACTGGAATCCGGTTGTAAAACCATAGCGGTAATGGGAACCCCTATTGAACATATCTACCCTTTGCCCCACAGCAACAAAGCTGAACAAATCTGTAAAGAGGGGGCTCTGATTTCTGAATACAACAAAGGAAGCATCACTCTGCCACACCATTTTCTTCAAAGGAACAGAATTATAGCAGGTCTTTGCGACGCAACTGTTCTGATTGAGTCAAAATTAAAAGGGGGAGGTATGGTCACCGCGAGCATTGCCAATTCCTACAGCAGGGAGGTCTTTGCTCTTCCAGGACGCACCACCGATATTACCTCCAGCGGCTGTAACGCTTTGATTGAAAACAACATCGCAAAACTCATCACATCTGCCCAAACTATATCGAAGGATATGGGATGGGAATCCCCACCGGTTAAGAGAAATAAAAAATCAAAATTTCAGAATTTATTGGAGCAATATGATGGTATAAAACGAAATATTCTATTAACTTTATGGGCTGATTTGAATATCGACCACTCGTCTCTTATTGAGAGATGCAACGATAACCCCTCAAAGGTTCTTGCTGCAATTACGGAGCTGGAGATAGAACAAGTCATTGATAGAGATATTTACGGATATTACCATATTAATATATGATTGACACTCATACACATTTGTATGACGAAGCCTTTGATGGGGACTTTGAAGATGCTGTTCGCAGAGCCGAAGAAGCAGGAGTGGAAAAATTTATCCTTCCCGGCATTGACTCGTCTGTATTCCAGAGGATGGAACAATGCTCTCAGAAACTCCAGGGCAAAGGGTTTATTGCCTGGGGATTGCACCCTACCTCTGTTAATCAGTTCTGGAAAGAAGAGTTGGCTTTGGCTGAAAACAGAATAATGACAGGTTCTCCTGTCGCTGTCGGAGAGATAGGACTCGACTGCTACTGGAGCAAAGAATTTGTCAATGAACAGAAAGTTGTCTTCATCGAGCAAATGAAACTTGCCCACAAACTTAATCTTCCCGTTATAATCCATATCCGCGAGGCACACGATATTCTGTTTGAATGTATGGATATCCTTAAAAAAGAGGGAACTCTCCCCCGGGGAGTCTTCCACGCATTTTCCGGAAGCATCGAAACATATCGCCGAATAAAACAATACGGAGATTACAAAGTGGGTATTGGCGGGGTAATCACCTATAAAAAAGCCTCCATCGCATCAGTTCTGGAAGAAATTCCCCTCGAAGATATAATTCTCGAGACCGACTCCCCCTGGCTCACCCCCACACCCCACAGGGGAAAGAGAAATGAGCCGTCATACCTTATATATATAGCAGACAAGATTGCACAAATAAAAAATGTACCTGTAGAACTTGTCAAAGAGGTAACCACCCAAAATGCAAACAAACTATTTAATCTGATATAATTTATGGACAATACTTCTATCCTTTTAATCTACACAGGAGGAACCATCGGAATGAAACAGGACCCCGTTTCTTTCGATTTGAGACCTTTTGACTTTTCTCAGATTTTGGAAGAGATGCCCGAGTTGAGAAAATTCGGATACAATATCGACACATATTCATTCAATCCGGTGATTGACTCATCAGATGTGGATATTCCATTCTGGAAACACCTCGCAGAGCTGTTGGAAAAAAATTATAAAAAATATGACGGATTCGTAATTCTTCACGGAACCGACACAATGTCATTCTCCGCTTCGGCCATCAGCTTTATGCTTGAGAACAATGAAAAGCCTATAATCTTTACAGGAAGCCAGCTTCCTATCGGAATGTTGAGAACTGACGGAAAGGAGAACCTGATTTCATCTATCGAGATTGCCGCTGCAAAAGACAAAAACGGCCGTCCTATGGTTCCTGAGGTATGTATCTATTTCGAGAGCCACCTCTACAGAGGAAACAGAACAACCAAATACAACGCAGAAAACTTCAGAGCCTTCCGCTCTGCAAATTACCCTGTCCTCGCTGATGTCGGAATCCATATCAAATACAACACACAGTTCATCAACTATCCCAAAGAGTGGGGCAAGGAACTGAAAGTCAGAACAGAAATGGATCCTTCGGTACTCATTATCAAAATCACCCCCGGTCTTAGAAAAGACATTTTGCAGTCTCTCCTTGCAGTGAAAGGAATCAGAGCTGTCATTCTCGAGACCTTCGGTTCAGGAAATGCTCCATCAGGAAAATGGTTCACCGAATGTATCAAAGAGGCTATCGACAACGGCATTATCGTACTGAATGTAACCCAATGCCACGCCGGAAAGGTAGATATGGGTGCATACTCCACCGGAAAATCGCTGAAAGATATAGGAGTCATCGGAGGCTCAGATATCACCACTGAAGCCGCTATGGCAAAATTATTATTTTTATTAGGTCAATTCTCTGACAATAAGGATGTTAGGTCTCACCTTGAAAAAAATATTTGCGGAGAAATATCTGAATAGTGGTTTTTTATCGAAATAATTTCTAATTTTGGCGATTATTTGTATGACTTGGTAGAATTTAATTAAAAAACTATTTAATAATTTATTTAAACACTAATCAATAATTTTATGAAAAAAATTTTCA
>JAZRBT010000036.1:0-2086 GCA_045635245.1 Candidatus Coprenecus sp. | reverse complement strand
GAGGTTTCCCATTTCTGCCAAAAAGGACATAATCAGCAAATCCCACATCTTTAGCATTTGGCATTCCGTGCAATTCGATCTCGATACAAGCCTTAGATGGTTCAATAAGTCTGTTGGTTTGAAGGATATCCCAATGGGCCTCTTTCAACATCAAATCGATATACATCCTGCGAGTCTCTGCCTCAGAGATAGAACTTTGTAGAGAGGTTACAGGAGCAGGAGACTCAATGGTACTCCTTTTGGCTACTTTTCCAAGGTCATCAGAACTTCCGCAATTGCTTTGAGGGGAAGGGATAAAGATGTTGTTCTCAGCTTTATTTGGAATAAGTTCTTTGTCAAAAGGATTAATATCGCCAACGACCTGAAGTTTCAAAAGGATAGCCGCAATGACATTATAAATATTCAGCAAGCAGAAAAACGACTCTTTTTTCGAAACACAGCCTGTGTGAGCTGCACGGTTACCCATCTTTCGGACATAATGGGCGGACATTAAAATTTTATCATTACCGATAAATTCTGTAAAAGGTTCTCCTTCAATAAGTTCCAAAAGAGATGTCCTTTCGGAAATCTCGACATTTTTCAAATTGTATAACTCGCGGATGATATGCTCCAAAGCCCTTCTGGCATTGATGGCACTCATATCGGGGTCACATTGTTGATATTCCTCCGCAGCACGGCAAAACCTATACAAATATTCAAGCCCCTGAATAGAGGCCAAGTAATCGAAATTCCTCATAAATAAACTTTCTCCTTGCTTTCGACAAATTTAATAAAATTTTGTCGAAAACAGGCCAAAGAACTACCCAAAGGAATCCGATATGCCTACAGATTAATTGAAATAGTAGTCCATCCTGCTATTGAACAAGGTTTCAGTCTCCTTAATAGAATTGGCAATCAGTTCTTTCTGTTTTTCTATTGATTCAATTTTGGATGCGAAGTTTTGCTGCAAGGATATAGGTGGTATAATAATATCTATATTCTTAAAACCAGTATTAGAAACTACGGGTTGCAATGCATCACGTGCATACTGTCTTAAGTTATGCCTTTCAAGAAGATGTAGGATGAACACATTTACCCAACAGTTTTCAATCTTGGAAAGGATAAATGCATTATCAGTTATATATGCTTTGCCAAGGACATTTCTCACATTACCACATAAGGCACCAACTCTTCCTATGATGATATTCTCCCCGTCCAAATTATAGTCATTATGGTATCCCACAATACCATTACCTCCATAAACAGGATAATCACCCTCTACTATTTTTTTTGCTGTTAGATTTTTGCCACTTGTCAACTTATAGCATTCTGGAAACTTCTTCACATCCCACCCCTTATCATTCTCCACAGGGTCACCAAACATCTCATAGAAGATAGACCGTGCAAGATTATCCAGTTCTTTTAACTGCTGTTTCTTCTTCTCAATAATCCCCGAAAGACAATCAAGTTCAGCAACTATCTTTTCTTGTTCTGCGATTGGTGGAACGGGGATAGGTATCTGCTCTACTATCTTTTTAGAAATTTCCTTAAATGTTGCACCCGTACCAAGAGAATTTAGGTAGTCAGTATTGTGTTTTAAAAACCAATAGACATACTCATTTATAAGGTCTTTACCACACACAAGATTCTTAAATCCCTGATTGCAGTACATTGGAACTTTCGTGATTGCAACCTTTCCAATTGGTGCACGAGAAGACAATAACACAGTTCCGATAGGCAAAATCTGCAGATGGGCACTTTTAACTCCAGAATCAGTTATAGTTCTCGTTGTTGAATAAACATATTTAGAACCATCTAATTCTGCTGGAGAAATCCAATAGTAATCACCATCCCAGAAAGCATCGTCCGAAGTTTTAGGAGTACTTCCACCTATGACTTCGCAGACCTCGCCAAGTTTCTTTATTTCCCAACCTTGTTTCATATTATATTGTGGTCTTTAGACGTTCTTTAATTATGTTTCTTAGAGATTCGGTCTCAAGATTCTCAATTAAGGTATTGTACTTCATTAGTTGCTCCTTGAGTGAT
The DNA here is from genome assembly GCA_045635245.1 of Candidatus Coprenecus sp. GTDB lineage: Bacteria > Bacteroidota > Bacteroidia > Bacteroidales > UBA932 > Coprenecus. The sequence goes on along the minus strand of JAZRBT010000036.1, from coordinate 61 downwards.
TTTAAACAATAGGTATCGTGGCAGGTATTTAATATCTTGTTTATGAGAACATCTCGAGTAG
>JAZRBT010000035.1:0-4048 GCA_045635245.1 Candidatus Coprenecus sp. | reverse complement strand
CGCAATGGATTCCCAGGAGAAGATAAAATACTTACGCGAGATGAATACAGAACGAGACATACGAAACCAGATGCAGTACCAGTACGATATGGGACTTGAAGAAGGAATTGAGAGAGGCCGAGAGAAATGGATCGAAGTAGGTGTCGAGAAGGGTATTGAAATCGGTTTCGGGCAAGGAGCAGAGAAAGAAGCAATGCGAATGGCAGCTAAATTAAAGTCACTTGGGATAGAGATGAGTATTATTCTCGAATCAACTGGTTTGACTCCGGAGCAAATAGAAGCCTTATAGTGTTTAAATAAGATATAATAGCATATTGCTATGTGATATGAACCCCGAAGTTTTTTTAACTTTCGGGGTTTATGTTCTTTGATTGTATTCTTGCAAATGAGATATCATCCTATTGTGCTCTGATAATAGGACTGAGAATTTTTTTGGAGTTTATTGACTGCCGGAAGTGGTTTAGTCGTTGGAGCGGTCTCGTAGGACAGCTTTTCGGAGCTCAAAGTTTTGACCGAGGTATTTTCTTCTTACTTCGGGGTTTGAGGCGAGTTGTTCTGCTGTTCCGCTTTCAAGGATATTTCCTTCATAAAGGAGATATGCTCTGTCTGTGATAGCCAGTGTTTCGTGTACGTTGTGGTCGGTGATGATGATACCGATGTTCTTGGTTTTAAGTTTGGCAATGATATGCTGGATATCTTCCACAGCAATGGGGTCAACCCCTGCAAATGGCTCGTCGAGCAAGATGAATTTGGGGTCTATTGCAAGAGCTCGCGCTATCTCGCATCTTCTTCTTTCACCTCCGGAGAGTTGGATACCATAACTTTTACGTACTTTATGCAGACCAAATTCGTCAATTAGTGATTCCAGTCTCTCTTTTCTCTCCTCTTTGCTGAAATGAGAGAATTCCATAACTGACATAATATTGTTTTCAACTGTCATTTTTCTGAAGACAGATGCCTCCTGTGCCAGATAGCCAAGTCCTCTTTGTGCCCTTTTGTACATTGGCAAGGTTGTAATTTCCTCGTCGTCAAGGAAAATTCTTCCTTCGTTGGGTTTGATAAGACCTGTAATCATATAGAAACTGGTGGTCTTTCCGGCACCATTGGGTCCGAGCAAACCTACAATCTCGCCTTGCTCCACTTCAAAGGAAACACCTTTTACTACAGTTCTTGCTCCGTATTTCTTGACTAAATTGGTACAGTAAAGTTTCATTTTTATTTGATCTCTAATTTAAAATCGTTTTTAAGTTCTTTTACCTCGGGGTGATTGCTCATTAAAAATTCCCCTTTCTGTGTGGGAGTGTATAATATCTCCTTCTTTTCGACAGGTGTTTCAATAACATCTATCTCGATATGTATTTTGCTGTTTTTAAGGAATTCTCTGAGGGATCTTTCCATTCGGGGAAGTGCTTTCTCTCTGATCCAATCCCTTTGTGCAACATTGTTTACATAGAATTTGATTCCCTTGTTCTCAAGATTTATTTCAATCTCTTTCATCAGCATAGTGGCTGCAAGGGAGGTTCTGTTCTCTTTTCTCTCCTGTTCGGCAAGCCATCTCCAGCCTTGGGTGATTTTTTCGTTGTCAAGGTCTTCATCGAGCAGGCTCGAAGAGTCTTGATTTGCACCGCCAGAGTTGCGTTGTGCTTTTGAAAGCATCGCAGTCAAGGATATTCCGGGTGTCGATGTCTGAATTTTAGCGGTAGCAGGGGTGGCTGTCGCGGCAGGTGCTGTAGCTTCGGCAGGAGTTTGTCCTGGTGTCTGTTCTGGGGTATGAGCCACAGTTGCTGTTGTGGACTGAACAGGAGCGGCAGTACTTTTAGGAACTTGCACTGATGGCACTACCTGTTCGGCAGGTGCTGCAGGTTGTGGCTGTGCCGATGCCGCTCTTGATTGGGGTGCTGCCGATGGTGTGACTGACGGTGTTGTCGCAGGTTGGGGTGCGGCAGATGCAGTAGCGGGTGTTGCTGTCGGTGCCGCTTGTGCTGATGATGTGGGTGCTACTGTTGCAGCAGCGACCGGAACTGCTTGTGTGGCAGTTTCTGCGCTGATGAATTTCTCAGCAAGTTTCATCAGTGCGAATTCAATGTGGAGTCTCTGGTTTCCACTTTGGCGGAAGCCTGCTTCGCAAGTAGTGGTTATATTAAGTGCTTGATATATAAATCCGATAGAGCAGTGCTCTGCCTGCTTCTTATATCTTTCCACCAATGTGTCGGGAAGGGAAAGAAGTGTCTGTGCTGCAGAATGTTTGCAGACAATCAAATCTCTCAAATGTGCACTCAGTCCTGAGATGAAGTGCAGTGCGTTGAACCCTTTGGAAAGAATCTCATCGAATAGCAACAGTGATGAGATGTAGTCTCCTCTAAGGGAGTTGTCGATTATTTTGAAATAGTATTCGTAGTCAAGGACATTGAGGTTGCGGATGACATCCTCGTATTTTATCTCCTTGCCGCAGAATGCCACTGTCTGGTCAAACAATGTGAGGGAGTCTCTCATTGATCCGTCACCTTTTACTGCTATGACGTGCAGAGATTCTGTGTCGATGGAGATATTCTCTTTCTGGGCAATATCGGAGAGGTTTCTTACGATATCTGGAATCGAAATTCTGTTAAAATCGTATGTCTGGCAACGCGACAGGATAGTGGGGAGAATCTTGTGTTTCTCGGTGGTTGCCAAAATGAAAATGGCGTGTGCAGGTGGCTCTTCGAGAGTCTTCAAAAATGCGTTGAACGCTGCTGAAGAGAGCATATGCACCTCGTCGATGATATAGACGCTGTATTTTCCAATCTGGGGCGGAATGCGCACCATCTCTGTAAGGTTTCTGATATCGTCTACAGAGTTGTTGGATGCAGCATCGAGTTCGTGGATACAATATGAGCGTCCCTGAGCAAAAGAGAGACACGATTCGCATTGGCCGCAAGGTTCCATCCCCTCCAGCGGAGAGAGACAGTTTATAGATTTTGCAAAAATTCGGGCAGTAGTGGTTTTACCTACACCTCTGGGACCGCAAAAAAGGTATGCGTGAGCCAATTGTCCACGAATAATGGAATTTTTGAGGGTTGTGGAAATGTTTCCTTGTCCGAGCAACGACTCAAAACTCTCCGGTCTATATTTTCTGGCAGATACGATGAATTGTTCCATATCTTACAAAAATAAGAATATTTATCTAAATTTGCAGATAAATCAATGTTAAAGTATATGAGAATATTTTCAGTTTTATTGCTAACGATTTTTATATCAATATCTTCTTTTGCCCAACAGACCAAACATTTGGACAGAAGCATCAGCCAATTCGAGAATGAAAAGATAGAGAGCCGCAAGGTATATGTGGCGGATATTCCCACAAGAGTCACCAAGGTGGTGTTGTCAAAAGACAATTCATTGCCGGACCTTCTATTTAAGAATGCAGTGGATAAGGGTTGGTACCTTTCCCCTTTTGAATATTGTACATATTCTGAGTTTGAGAAGATTAAATGTGATACCAATTATTATTTCCTTTTGAGAATTGACAAGATGGGCAAGAAGGACGAAGACCCATCTATGGAGTTTATAACCTATGTCAAGGGTGGTCCCAAGGCTAAGGATGGAATTGATAAAATGACAGAACTCATCTCTTTGCCTATCTATCCCGGAGAGGATAAGGAGGGAAGGATTTTTTCATATTTGCCTGCATATATGAACATTATACAGGAGTATTTGCTGAATGTCTCAGAGGGCAGAGTTATTCCGATGTTCAACAATGATCCTTATTGTTATCCAATGGAGGAGGCTACAGATAAGGATATTCTGTTTGTAAAAGAGGATGTTTTGTATGAACTTTCTGAGGAAGAACTTGACAAAATGTTCAAGGGACACGCCAGATATACCACTCAGAAAGAAATTGATGAGGCAATCTCGCAGGAGCGTTCGGGAACCCTTGTTTCTTTGGTCGTGGTGGCTCCGGAACCTGTCAAAGGGGCTTATTGCTACAAAATGCTTATCAGTACCGATACATACCAACTCTATTTTTATCGCAAACACAAAATTAGCAAACGTCTGAAGGCCGGTTTTA
>JAZRBT010000034.1:0-4855 GCA_045635245.1 Candidatus Coprenecus sp. | reverse complement strand
CAACGGGACCCTTTATTATGGCTTGACAGTCTGTCCCCGTACTTCAGATGTCTATGTGGCTGATGCGATAGATTATGTTCAGCAGGGGATTGTTTACCGTTATTCTAAAGAAAAGGAACTTATAGACAGTTTCTATGTGGGAATAATTCCGGGCTCTTTCTGCTGGAAATAGAACAAAAAAAGGGAACTTCTTTGACGGAAGTTCCCTTGCTTTTTGTATTGCTTTATAAATTATTCTGCAGCAGGCATAAAGATAACTTCACCCAATGCGCTGTTGTCATTTTTGTGGAAAATAACTTCTTCGATGCTTTCCTGATCTTGAACTGCTACATTCCAGGTGTTTCCTTGAGCATAAACGGTGTTAGCCGAGTTGTTGTACAAGTCGTATAGAACACCGTTGTTTCCGTTGTTGATAAATACGTTTCCGCCGGGATTGTAATTATCTCCATCTTCAAGGTTACCCAAGTTCAAGTTAGGACCACTGGTTCCGGTCATTGAAATATTGGTGATGCCCCAGAAGTGACCTTCGATATGGTTTCCACTCATCATAACATTCAATTCTGTACCCATATAGTAGAAGCTAAATCCGCTACCACCATTCATTGCATTTGATTCGTAGTTGTTGTTCAATAGGTAGTTGTCATTGATAGTGGCATTCATTGCTCCGTATAGGGTAATTCCGTATCTGTTGTCCTGAACATTGTTACCTTCGATAAGAACTTCGTTTGTACCTTCAATGTTAACCATATTCGATACAGCAATACCACCATTTGTGGTTACCTCTGCGGGACCAACTACTTCGTTGTTTTTGATTTCCACTTTCTTGTAACCACCCACAGTTACATTGATTTGAGGTTTGTTGGTGGCATTCCAGCAGTTTTTATAAAGATAGTTGTTGCTGAAAACAAGACCTGTAGCGATATTTGCAGCGCCTGAGATTGCAGGATATGCATTTTCAGAGAATTCGCATCCGTCGATAGTAATAGTACCATCGCCACCAAGGTTGAATACTGAGTTGTTTGAGGTTACTCCTTCGAAGAAACAGTTGGTTACATCAACGTCATCTGCGCCATAATATTTGAAATACACGCCGTAGAATACCATATTTGTGACTTGTCCACCTGCTTCAAGATCACCTGTGAAGAAAATAACAACATCGTCATCTTCTTCGCTCATTTTTTCGAATGAAACAAGTTCTTCACCACCAAGGTCAAGAGTACCTTCGATATAGATGGTCACACCTGAATCTGCAGTGATGTGTTTCTCTTCTTTCATTGTCAAAACGTCATTTTCTGCAACAGTGAATGAAGAAGCCAAGTGGTAACCATAATCTGTAGTGGTCACTCCAGTTACCTCAAATTGGCTCAAATAATCGAATGTGATATCTTCGCCGGTTCCGTCAGTAATGAATTCATCAGTTACTTCCATTTCAAATACTGCATCTGCCAAACCTTCTACAGATGCTGTAATGGTTACAGCACCTGCTGCAACACCGGTGATGACTCCATTTTCAATGGTTGCAATTTCTTCTGAAGAAGAACTCCAGGTAATGTCTCCATTCAAAACAGCGTCTTGAGGATATATTGTCACTTCAAATTCCATAGATTCTCCCACAACCACTTTTCTGCGGGGTGCAGTGATAGTCAATGACTCTGCTGCATAGATAACAGTTTCTTGAAGGGAAACATTGATGGTTTCGGTGATTCCTTCAGATGTGATTACAATCTGCTCAGAAAGTTCTTCAGAAAAATCTGTTGTGTTAAGAGAGATTGTGATAGTGGTTTCTCCTGCCTGACCAGAAGTGGGGGTAGCGGTAAACCAGTCAGCACCACAGGTGAGTTCCCAAGCGCAGGTGGTTGTAACTTTTACTTCTTGGGCCTCTTGTTGCTGTTCTGAAAATGTTACAGAAGTCTTGTCAAGTTCGATTGACGCTTCGATAACTGTTGGGGCATCTTTACACGATGAAATCATTGCGCAAAGGGCGACAGCGATAAATAAAAAAGTCTTTTTCATACTCTTTTTGTGAATTGAAATTAAATTAATTTGATAAAATTATTGATGATTGTAGGATAAATACTTTCCAATTCGTGAATTTTCTGAGCCAATGTTTCGGGGGTGTCCTCGGGAGATATTTCACATTCGCTCTGGTGAATAGTCTGTCCGTGGTCATAATGCTCGTCGGCAATATGAATGGTAATGCCCGATTTTTTCTCTTTCGCTGCAATTACTGCTTGATGGACGTGCTCTCCATACATCCCTTTTCCTCCGTAATTGGGAAGTAGCGCAGGGTGGATATTCAAGATTTTTCCCTTGTATTCCTCAATAAGGTAAGTGGGGATCTTCAAAAGGAAGCCTGCAAGTATGATGTACTCGATTTTTTCCTCTTTCAGATAGCCCGAGAAGGTTATTTCTGTACCATTTACGGTGAGTCTGTTTTCTTTTAACTCTTTGGAACTGAATACGATAGATGGGATATTGTGGTTCTTTGCCCTGGTCAGTACGTATGCATCTGCTTTGTTACACATAACAGACACTACATTGAAGACCGAAGTGTCGAGTTTTGAAAAGTTTATGATATTTTCTGCGTTAGTGCCTGAACCAGAGGCTAATACGACGATATTTTTCTTGTTTTGGCCCATTGTTTTTTCTTTAAAATTGATACAAATTTGACCAAAAATTTCCTTTTCTCAAAAATTATTTGTTAGTTTGCGCTTTAATTGCAACAAAAGTTGACAATTATTTTATAACAATTACAATATTTATTAATCACTAAAATTTGAACCATGGCAGATATTAAAGCAGATGTAGTAGCCATTATTGTTAACAAACTTGGCGTAGATGAAAGCGAAGTAACTCCTTCAGCAAGTTTCACCAATGATTTGGGTGCAGACTCACTTGACACCGTGGAATTGATTATGGAGTTTGAAAAGAAATTCGATATTGAAATTCCTGATGATGCAGCTGAAAGCATTTCAACTGTAGGAGACGCTATCAACTATATCGAACAAAACAAGAAATAATTACATACAATAACGGATGGAGCTTAAAAGAGTAGTAGTAACAGGATTAGGAACAATCAACCCTTTGGGGAACAATGTAGAGGAATTTTTCTCAAACCTAGATAAAGGTGTAAGCGGTGTATCGCTGATTCCTTATTTTGATACAACTCATTTTAAGACCAAATTCGCTTGTATTGTAAAGGATTTTGATCCCTCATCGTTCGGAATCGAACGCAAGGAGCTCCGCAGAATAGACAAATATGCGCAGTTTGCACTTGTTGCAGCTGAGCAAGCCATCAAAGATGGAGGTCTTGATTTGGAATCTCTCAATCTGGAGAGAGTAGGAGTTGTTCTTGGCTCAGGGATTGGTGGGATTGAAAGTCTCACTGAAGAAGTAAAGGATTATTGCGTGGGTCAATTTATGCCCCGCTTTAGTCCTTTTCTTATTACAAAAATGATTTCAGATATGGCTCCCGGTCTGATCTCTATCAAATATGGTTTTGCGGGACCAAATTATACCACCACTTCGGCTTGTGCATCATCTTCTCACGCTATGTCTGATGCTGTAAATCTTATCAGATTGGGCAAAGCGGACATTATTCTTACAGGAGGAGCAGAAGCGCCTGTAACTGAGGCTTCTATAGGTGGTTTCAATTCTTCTAAAGCACTTTCTACCAGAAATGACGAATGTATGACTGCATCACGACCATTCGATAAGACCAGAGATGGCTTTGTGATGGGCGAAGGTGCTGCCGTTCTTGTATTTGAAGAGTTGGAACACGCATTGCGCAGAGGTGCCAAAATTTATGCAGAGGTGGCAGGTTCGGGTGTAAATGCAGATGCTTACCATATCACAGCTCCTCATCCCGAGGGAGCAGGTGCTGCAAGGGTTATGCGTCTGGCTCTTGAGGATGCCGGTCTTTCTCCTGAGGATGTGGACTATATCAATGTTCACGGAACATCTACACCACTTGGCGATGTTGCAGAACTTAGAGCTGTAAAAAGTGTCTTTGGGGAACACGCCTACAAGTTGAACATCAGTTCGACAAAATCTATGCACGGACACTTGCTTGGAGCAGCAGGAGCAATAGAGTCTTTGGCTTGTATCCACGCAATTTGTTCTTCAACAGTTCCTCCTACAATCAATTTCTCGGAGGAAGATCCCGATATCGATTATTCATTGAATCTTACATTGAATAAGCCACAGCAACGCACCGTAAATGTTGCGCTTAACAACACTTTCGGATTTGGGGGTCACAATTCCTGTCTGATTTTCAAAAAGTATTAGTATTTCATTACCGTATAGGTCAATGTCAGGCGAGGTTTTCTCGCTGCATTGGGCCCGTTCAGAGTGATACGGGTGTAATTTGTATTGTCGAAGTCAAAATAGACATATCCGGCATTGTCTGTGTATGAGTCCATTGGGGCAATCCACAGATTGTGCTTTGCTTCTACCTCTTCAATAGGAGTGGTAATCAAATCCTGAATATAAGAAGTGATATCCATTGTGTACTGCATCAGTGAGCGGTCGATATATCCTTTATTGGGAACATAGTCCACCTCGGGAAGAGGTTTGTAAAATCTTAAAGTATCGGTTGCGCTCGGAACATTTGTAAAGCAGTACAAATATTTTGGAGTAAGTTTGTCGAACAAAGTGTAATCCTCGGGTGCTTCGTATGGGAGGGTAAGTTCTGCTCTCGAAAGGACAATGGTGCGGTCACTGTATCCGTTCTCATCAATCCAGGTGTTGAGCATAGTTTTAAGTTTCTTTGCATCGACGTGACCTTTGATACCGTTTAGTGATTCTATATATAGGTAATCGGAAGGATTTTCGTTCTCAAGATGTTTTGAATTGG
>JAZRBT010000033.1:0-3670 GCA_045635245.1 Candidatus Coprenecus sp. | reverse complement strand
ACTAATTTGAGACTATGGCAAAGGGAAAGAAAAGGAGACGACTGCCATTTTTCAGCATATCCTTCAGATTGATTCTGACGGTTTGTGCTGCTGCATTGGTTTTGAGTTATCTCTCAATCTTTGCCAATCCGCAGTATTTCTCGATTCTAAGTTTCTTCGGACTCTACTATATCCCCATTGCGCTGTTGAACATTGCATTGCTGCTGGTAGCATTGGTCAGACGTTCCAGAGGAGGCTGGATTCCATTTATTACCCTTCTCCCTTCCCTGTTTTTTGCAGAGTTTTATTTCCAATTTGGAAACAAAGAGGAGATTGTAACCACCAACGACATTTCCATTCTTACCTACAATGTCGGCAGATTCCGTTCTTCCCCACTGAGTGTAGAGCAAACGTTGAAGGAGATTTCAGCTTTTGTAGCGGAAGTTTCTCCCGATGTGATTGCATTTCAGGAATACAGAACCTCCGACACTAACAGTATCAAGAAAAATTTCCCGAATTACCCATACTCGCAGAAGAGGTTTTTCCACTTCAGCAAAGGAAATTATTTTGTTGGAAATGTGGTGCTCAGCAAATATCCCATTAAAGCACAAGGCAAAATTCCTTTTGAACAGACAATGAATCTTGCCACTTACTGCGACATTGATATAGAGGGCGAACGAACCAGGATTTACAACCTTCATCTTGAGTCCAACAGCATATCGCTCACCTCATTGATAAAGAAGATAAAAGGGACATACGAAGAGTTCTCCAACGAGATTGCACACGTTCACGAGAAGGTAAAAACTTCCAACACCAAAAGGGGCGAACAGGTCAGAGATGTAATAGAACATATCGAGAATTGCCCTTACAAATCGATTATATGCGGAGACTTTAACGACACTCCTATGTCTTACTCATTCCGAAAATTATATCAAGGAAGAAAAGACACATTTAAAGAGGCCGGGAACGGATTTGCTGCGACATATACCACATTCTGGCCTTTCCTCAGAATCGACTACATCCTCACACCCGAGTCGTATATGATTCTGAATCACCAGACAAGGAGAATCAAATTTTCTGACCACTACCCTGTTTTGGCCAAATTTTCAATTGAATAAACAAAATGAACAATATGCAGACAGAAATTAAAAATGTAATAGAGGCATTGCGCAACGGTAAGACAATTCTTTACCCCACCGACACCATTTGGGGAATCGGCTGCGATGCCACAAATAAAGATGCTGTAAACAAAATTTTTGAGATAAAAGGGAGAAGCGACTCCAAAAGCCTGATTATCCTCGCCTCTGATATGGATATGGTGGCAAGATTTGTAAAAGACATTCCCGAAATGGCTGTCACACTCGATGAGGTAAGCGACAAACCTATGACTATCATCTATCCCCAAGGAATAAACCTTGCAGAAAATGTTACTGCAGAGGACGGCAGCGTAGCTATCCGCATCCCAAAATGCAAATTCTGCGTAGAGATGATTCGCAAATTTGGCAAACCAATCGTTTCGACCTCGGCAAATGTTTCAGGGGAGAAAGCACCTAAGAAATTTGAAGAAATTTCCTCTGCTATAAAGGAGAAGATAGATTATATGGTTGACAGCAAAATGGATACAGAATCGACCGGAAAACCTTCTTCTATTGTCAAACTGGGACTTAATTTTGAAGTAAAAATCATCAGAGATTAAAATTTTTCAAAAAATTCTTTGACTTTTACATATTTTCACTATCTTTGCGGTCCATTTCACTGAGCTATGGTGTAATGGCAGCACGACAGATTCTGGCTCTGTAAATCTAGGTTCGACTCCTGGTAGCTCAACCTAACTTAGATATAATGGCGAGATAGCTCAGCTGGTTAGAGCGCATGATTCATAATCATGAGGTCCCCAGTTCAATCCTGGGTCTCGCTACCAAAAAGCACTTACAAAACATTGTAGGTGCTTTTTTCATTTTCAAGATATTTCTTTGTTATCTTTACAACAAAATTTCAATGATATGTGCAATTTCAGAATTGGTAACGGATACGATGTTCACGCCCTCGCTGAAGGGGAAAGCCTCATTTTAGGAGGAATCCGGATTGAGCACACCAAAGGAACTGTGGCACACTCTGACGGAGATGTGGCAATCCACGCTTTGTGCGATGCTCTTTTGGGTGCCCTTGCGTTGGGAGATATTGGAAAACATTTTCCAGACAGCAGTGCAGAATTTAAAGGAATTGACAGCACCATTCTATTGGAAAGAGTTATGGATCTTATCCGCAGTCACGGCTACGAACTGTCCAATGCAGATATTACAATTGCAATGCAAAGACCAAAACTTGCTCCACATATTCCACTTATGCGAGAGAGAATTGCACAAGTTCTCAGGGTTGAGACCTCTGCAATTTCTGTAAAAGCTACCACTACCGAAAAACTTGGGTTTGTCGGCAGAGAGGAAGGTTGCGAAGTATATGCAAGTGTACTTGTTTACAAGTGCGAGAAATAGGTTGCACTGACGCAAAGCAGGGCAGCAGTTTCGGTGCGGAGTCTTGATTCCCCGAGAGAGACGGGAATAAAGCCGTTATCTATTGCCAGAAGGACTTCGTCGCGGGAGAAATCCCCTTCAGGACCAATTAAAAAGAGTGCTTTTTGGCCGACAGCTTCTGACATAGAGATTCTTTTATGGACTGTTCCGTCAGAACCGACAGCTTCCCTGTCGCAAAAGCAGATATATTTTTTACCGTCAAAAGAGTCGAGTTCCTTTATAAAATCTTTGAATGGAGTGAGTTCATCCAGCTGTGGAAGGTCATATTTGAGAGATTGTTTTGCAGCCGAAAGGACAATTTTATCACCACGCTCTTTTTTGAACACCTTTCTTTCTGAGTGTGAGCACAATAATGGGGTAATTCTATCAATTCCCATTTCGGTTGCTTTTTCGAGAAACCACTCTATCCTGTCGATATTTTTGGTCGGAGCAACTGCCACGTGCAGATAATATGGACGCACATACTCAGGAGCCTCGACAGAGAGAATTTTCAACACCGTTTTCTTCGATGTAATTTCTTCTATCTGAGCATTATACAAGTTTCCATCACCACCACTGACTTTAATGCAGTCCCCTACTTTATGTCTTAACACTTTGACACAATGAGCCGATTCTGATTCGCTCAATTCTATAAACTCTCCCGAGATATTATTTGAGTAAAAAATTTCCATATTGGCAAAGATAGATAAATATAGATTAAAAACATTATCTTTGTAGGATATGTACATAGGAATAATATCTGATACTCACGGCTGTTTTGACGATAAGGTTAGAGAATTTCTCAAACCTGTCGATGTTATTTGGCACGCCGGAGACTTTGGAAACGAGCAGACATTGTTGGAAATCCAGCAATTCAAACCCCTTGTCGGTGTCCACGGAAATTGTGATGATATGAAAGTTCGAGGCCACGCTCCATACACACAAGTATTTGAATGTGAGGGAAAACGGATTCTTATGATGCACATCGGCGGATACCCCGGAAGATACGACTACAAGGCATTCCAACTCATCAACGCCCACCTTCCCGACATCTTTGTATGTGGTCACTCCCACATTCTCCGAGTCATCAATGACCCCAAATACAATATGCTCACCATTAACCCGGGTGCTGCAGGAATTCAGGGATTCCATCAGGTACGGACAGCCAAAGTCGGATCGTA
>JAZRBT010000032.1:0-2298 GCA_045635245.1 Candidatus Coprenecus sp. | reverse complement strand
GTTAGAAAAGCAATAATTAAGTACAAAATTTCCATATTTATGTATGACGCTATACTTTTGCTGCGCTGAACGTTTGGAAATAGAGGCGTTTTAAAACATTGCGCTTTTATATTCTGGTTTTATTGTGCGTTCAGCATAATTGAAGTTAAAGAATCAAGATTTGCTGATGAAACGCTTTCTTTTAATAACACTAGTTTTTCTTGCTTTTGCAGAAATGTCTTTTGCACAAAAGTTCGCTGCAAAGACCAATGCATTATATTGGTTGACTACCACCCCCAACTTGGGTTTGGAGGTAGCGTTGGATGACCGCTGGACCCTGGAAGTGGCCGGTGGTTATAATCCCTGGACCCTTTCTATAGAAAAGAATATCAAAGCCAAGCATTTCTTGGTTACTCCCGAAGTCCGCTACTGGTTTTGCGAGGCATTTCTGGGGCACTTCATTGGTATCAACGGAAACTATACTCAGTTTAATATAAGTGGAATTCACGTTCCAGCAGCGTTTTATAAAGTTAATAATAAAGGTGTTTTTGTCGACGATCTCCTTTCTGCCCGCAGTCAAGGTTGGGCAGTAGGGGGAGGTCTGACATACGGTTACAGCTGGCCTATTGCAAAACGCTGGAATATGGAATTTACTATTGGTGTCGGTTATTGGTACACAGAGTACGACAAGTTTGAGAGTCGCAAATGTGGAACATTCCTTAGCAGTGTGAGCAATCACGTAGTAGGGTTGACCGATCTGGGAATCTCTTTCATCTATCTAATCAAATAAGGAGGAAATCGATATGAAAAATATAGTTGCAATAGTTTTATTTGCCCTTTCTTTTGGTTCGAGTGCCTTTGCCCAAACCATAATATCAAATCAGACAATGCTTCACGACTCGACAAATGTGACAGTCAGCTTTGAAGTTCAAACTGATGTAAAAGATTTGAAATCAAATCGTAAGGAGGTTATCAGACCATTTGTTTACAATGGGGAAGATACCCTTTGGTTTGAAACAATTGAGGTTTTTGGCAAGGACAGATTCAAAAGAGAACGTCAGACCAGACATATCAATGGGGAGAAAGATTGGACTTTGGGCGAAAACCAGGTTATTAAAGGTGGAGTTTTCTACTATGTCTCACAAGTTCCATTGAAGCGTTGGATGACCCAGGCAAATCTTGGAGTACGCAGACAACTTGTCGGTTGTGCTTGTGAAAAGGACCTTTCTGAAGAAAACCTTGTTTCAGGATTGCCCCTTTTTGTTGAGCCGACCCTTCCGGCAAGGAGAACACCCGAGTATGTTTTGGCAGATGCTACACAACTTTGGGATTTTGGCCCCGATGATTTGAAAGTGTTCTTCCGTGTCTCAAGAGCAGATATCGATACTACTCTCTTTGAAAATAATGAGACTTTTGGAAAAATACTCTCGGCAGTCGATAAAATCTATGCAGATTCCATTTATAAAATTGAAAAAATAGAAGTTTCCGGATATGCCTCTCCTGAGGGCCCCCGCTTCTTCAACAAGAAACTGGCTGAACGTCGTGCACAAGCTCTTATCGATTATATCATTGCACAACGTCCTCAATATGAGCTTACTTATGAGAACTTCAGCATTGTCAATGGTGATGAGAACTGGAAAGGACTTCACAAAGTGATTGCAAATTCAGATTTTGAAAATAGAGATACCATTCTGGCTATAATCGACAATCCGGAGTTGAACAACAATCAGAAGAAAGAGCATATCATCGCACTCGACAGTGGAAAGAGCTGGTACAAGTTCCTACGTGAAATTTATCCACGTCTGCGTAGTTCACAATATGTGGCCGTTTACTACGATTCAAATAACGAAAATGCGATCGAAATCATCAATCAGGCCAATGAAATGATACGTCAGGGTGAATATGTACAGGCACTTGAGCACATCCTGCCGGTAAAAGATGATATGAGAGCTTTCAATACAGTAGGGGTGGCTATGATGATGCAAGGGGAGTTCGAAGAGGCAATCCCCTGGTTCGAAAAAGCAGTGAAATCAAATTGCTCAAAAGCTCAGGCAAATATCAGAGCAATCGAGCTCGAATTAGAGTTCGAAGCTGAACAAAAGAGAGCTCGTGAAGAGTTCTTGAAAAGATACGAATAACAAACACAAATTATAATTTTACTTTCACAGTTATGAAAATCTCAAAATTGATGTTGACAGCAGGCGTTCTCGCTTTGTCATTGTTCTCTTGCAAAAAACAAGAGGGCCCCGAATCAAATTCGGTATTGAAATCTATTGATGTTAAAGTCGGAGGCCAAGCGGTCTTAGGAAGACAAGTGTT
>JAZRBT010000031.1:0-17490 GCA_045635245.1 Candidatus Coprenecus sp. | reverse complement strand
CAGCGAAGCAAGTGTAACCTTCTAAAATTGTCACTATGAAAAATTTTCAAACAATCAACGAAAGTGAGGCCTGTTCTGTTTACGGAGGTCTGTCAGACAGAACTTTAAGAGAACTTATGAACCTATTGGGCAAACTTTTGGGTGCAGCATTCAAATACTTGTATGACTTGCTCACATCCGACGGGGAGCCCCAAACAAGCTGAATTATGTATGGAGGGATCAAAAACGGTCCCCTCCTGTCTTTAAATATCCTCCTATGAAAAAATTACTCACAGTATTTATCATTGCTTTCATTTCCAATACATTATCTTTCTCTAAAGATAAGTGGTCGCTACAGGAGTGCATCGATTATGCATTAAAACACAACATTTCCATCCAATTGAAAAGAATTGATGAGGAGAATACTTCTGTAATAGTTAAAACCGCAAAAATGGAGTTTCTTCCATCATTGAATTTTTCAATGGAACACAACCTGAACTGGGGCAGATCAGTTGACTTGCAGACCCTCGAAATTGTAAACAACAAACTTACCCAGAATACAGGTATGGGTATTGGGGCATCTGTTTATCTGCTGGATGGACTCTCCAAAATCTATGATATGAAAATTTACAGATTGCAGCACCAGATTGCTGGTTTTGAAAAAGAGGCTGCCAAGGAGGAAATTGCCATCTCAGTCATCAAGGCATATTTGCAAACTCTTCTTTCGGCAGAGATTCTCTCCACGATAGAAAAAAATATCGGGAGCCTTAAGCAGCAGAAAGAGATTATTGAAACATTTGTCCTTAACAACAGAAGCCATAACTCCTCGCTTTTGGAAATAAAAGGGGAAGAGGCGGCCCAACAGATGGAACTTGCCAACGCCATAAATCTCCATCAGAACAACATTCTGTCGTTAAAGGAGCTCCTGAATATTGGAATTGGAGAACCTTTTGAGATAGAAGGACATATAGTAACTTTTCCAACAGACTCCGGAGAGATTTCAATATACAACAACTTGGACCTGATTAAAAAATACCATCCTACAATCTTGTCCTGGGACAAAAAGATTGAAGCAGACAAATACTCCATTAAAAAAGCAAAAGGAAAACTATTTCCAACGATAGGAATAAGTGGATCGTACTCAACATTTTACAGCTCCACCGCGACCCAACCTGACGGAAGCATCCTCCCTTTTGGGAGCCAACTCAAAGAAAACATAAATCCCTCTGTCGGAATTTCTTTGACTATACCAATCTTCAGTAACGGAAAATACAGAATGGAAATAACACGGAATAATCTCCAGAAACGGCACGATGAGCTACAACTTATCCGTCAGCAACAACTCATAGAAAAGAGACTGACCGAACTCCTTCTAGAGACAAAAAAATCGCTGCACCGAATGGAAAGTGCCCAGGAACATCTGAAATATATGGAAGAGTCTCTGGAATATGCCAAAATCAAATTGAAAAGCGGAAAAATTGATTCAGCAAGTTACACGGACATATTCAGAAGAGAGTCCAGAGCCCGTTCCGACTATCTCAGAGAGAAATACCAATATCTTTTCAATATGGAAATAGTAAAGTTTTACAACAACTTTTCCCTTAAATTTATGATATAATGAAAAAGAGGAACAAAAGAAAAACCATTATTGCCATAGTGATTCTATTGGGGATAATTTTCATTTGG
The DNA here is from genome assembly GCA_045635245.1 of Candidatus Coprenecus sp. Classification (GTDB taxonomy): domain Bacteria; phylum Bacteroidota; class Bacteroidia; order Bacteroidales; family UBA932; genus Coprenecus. Next base: position 15,825 of record JAZRBT010000031.1, on the reverse strand, counting down.
AAGAGTAACCCTCAGGATGAAATTCTTGTAACAGCGGAATACCCCGTACGCGGCAATATCTCTGAGTATACTACCGGAAGCGGCAGACTTATTCCCTCAAGACAGGTAAACCTCACCTCTGAAATTCCCGGAGAGATTCTGCAAATCTTCGTACAGGAAGGAGAGTCTGTAAAGAAAGGGGACCTGGTGGTCAAACTGAAAGAGGAAGACTATCTCGCACAGGTGGAGAAAGCCAATGCAGCTCACAGCATTGCTTTGGAACAATACTCGGAAAGCTATAGCAGATACCTGCTTTTAAAAAGCATATTTCTGAGGGACAGCACATTATTCCATAACAAAGCCATATCTCAAGAGGAGTTTGAAAAATCGCAGAGTGACTATCTGATAGCAGGACACCAGCTCAACAGTGCCAAATATAATATCGAGAGTGCCCAGGCAGCTATCGATGATGCAAAGAAAGCACTCTCCAAAACATCTATATACTCCCCAATAGATGGGACAGTCATTCAAATAAATACCAATACAGGAGAGAAAGTGGCAGGGACTTCCCAAATGGCAGGGACACAAATAATGAGGATAGCCGATTTGAGTACTATAGAAGTTATAGCCGGCATCAACGAGCGGGAAATACTTAATATCTCTACACAGGACAGCGTATCAATAGAAATAGATGCCCTCTCGGGAAAAAGTTTCCCCGGAAGAGTTCTTAAAATTGCCAATAGTTCCAATAAAGCCTACAACGATATCCAACCCGGTGAATATTCTGTAAGAATAGGTTTTGACCGACTCCCTTTGGAACTCAAAAGCGGGATGGGTGCCTCCGTCGAAATTTTCACCCATAGAAAAGAGAATGTTCTGACAATTCCTATAGAATCAATAATCGCAAAAGAGTGTTTTTTTGAAGGTGAAACTCAAATAAAAGAATATGTTTTCATATATTTGCCCGAATCTTCATCAGTACAAATGAGGGAGATTGTTACCGGAATACAAAATTTCAGACGGATAGAGATACTTGGAGGGGATATAGATGATTCGACAATGATTGTAACCGGACCTTACAATATCATAAACAAAGTTTTAAAAGAAGGAAGTAAAGTCAGATATGAGTAAATTTATTTTGATAGAGACCGCCACACAGGCCTGCTCAGTAGCTATTGCAGAGGATAACGAGATTTTGGTTTACAAGGAACTCGATGAGCCCAAAGCACAGGCATCAAAACTTGCACCACTGATCGAGGAGGCTCTTACTCAAGCAGGTATATCTCCAAAAGAGTGTGCTGCAGTGGCTGTAAGCAAAGGTCCAGGCTCATACACAGGTCTTAGAGTTGGAGTATCTACTGCAAAAGGAATTTGCTTTGGTGCCAACATTCCTTTAATCGGGGTTGAGACTCTCGATATTCTTTGCAGCGAAGCATTGGAAAATATCAAGAGCGAGAAAACACTTGTCGTAACAATGCTTGATGCCAGAAGAATGGAAGTTTATACCGCATCATATAACCACCAGGGGGAAAAACTTACCGATACACAAGCAATGATTCTGGATGAAAACTCATTTGCTGAGGAGTTTGCAAAATATGACACCATTATTTTTATAGGGGATGGTGTTGAAAAGTTCAAGGCAATCCTTCCCGAAGAGAAACTTGAAAAATCGGTATTCATTTCTACTTTCCCTTCAGCCAGATATATGATTAAGGACACCCTTGAAAGATGGCACAAAAAAAGCCACGAGGATGTGGCTTATTTTGAACCTTTCTATCTTAAAGAGTTTGTTGCCGGTATCAGCAAGAAGAGCGATAAAGCCCTATTTGGCAGAAACTAATTTTGCCACCTCTTTTTCCAAAGCCTTTACATCAAAGACATTTTTGGAAACGATTGTACAATCTTTGGAAATCAGGAATGAGGCTGGCAACTCTGTCACATTATATACTGCTGCAGCATAAGAGTTATCAGCTGCGATATCGCATACATTTATCCAGGGCAGAGGTTGTCCTTTCAGATAAATAGCCCAATCAGTCTTGTTGGTAGTGATTGCCACCTGATAGATTTGGAAACCTTTTGAATGATACTTCTCATAAATAGGAATCAAATCTGTATTATACAATTTCATTCCATCATTTTGAGGATCCCAGAAATACAACAAAATCACATTTCCTTGTAGAGATGAGAGATGTTGCTGCTGAGAGTTGGCATCAGGAAGTATGATTTCAGGGAAATCAGTACTTTGAGCCATTGACAAGAAAGTCTCCATCTGCAATAGATTTTTGCGCTTTTCTATCTCTCCCATCAATGAAACCAAATAAGGAGAACCTGAATACTGAGTTCTCAAAGAGTCATAAACCCTTTCAAAAAGAATAGCATCTGTATATTCCGAGAACAAAGGAAGATTTTCTGCCACATTCTGGAATATAACAGGTATGACGGTCATCGACTTGGGATGAGCATAGATATATTTGATTGCTTTTTGTTTGTGAGCCACATACAATGCTCCAAGCTCTTTGTTGATTCTCTCGCGAGCTTTTTGATCACCAATTTCCATTGCACTGTTCAATGCAACAGACAAAGAGTCAAAAGCTATTGCAAAAGCCTGTTGGTCAGCCTCAACCTGTTGAAGAAGCAGAGATTCCGGAGAACCCTGAACATTCAAAAGTTCTCCATTGGAATTAAGTTCCACAGATACCTTTTCCCCTTTGGAAAGAAGGATAGAGACTCTGCGTCCGTTATCCGATGTCAGATATACAAACTCGGGAGATTTCTCATTGATATCAATTGAAATTTCAGCCTGACCTCTTTTAAGATAAAGAGTGTCAATCGGAACAAGTTTGTTTACAGCCAAACGGGAAACTACGATTCCGGTACTGTCTTTTCCTTCATACATTTTAATATCTATTGAAGTGCCTGATGTACACGAAGTCACCAATGCCAGCAAAACAATAGAGATAAACAAAAGTTTCTTCATCATCTATTTCTGATATTCCTGCGCTATCATTTGGGCAATCTGCTGAAAGCGCTCAGGGGTTAAAGAACATTTTTCTTTTCTGAAATCCATATCCCCTTCAGACTGAAGAGGTACAAGATGAATGTGTGCGTGAGGAACTTCCATTCCAAGAACAGCCACTCCTACCCTTTTGCAAGGTATTGCACTCTTGAGTGCTTTTGCAACATCCTTTGCAAAAAGTTGAAGTTCAGAATACAACTGATCATCCAGATCAAACAGATAATCAACCTCTTTCTTAGGGATTACAAGTGTATGACCTTCTGCCAATGGACTTATATCCAAAAATGCATAACAGTTCTTGGTCTCAGCCACCTTGTAAGAAGGGATTTCACCATTGACAATTCTTGTAAAAACAGATGCCATAGCTGATTAGATTGAGATGTCCAACACTTCAAATTTCAAAACTCCCGAAGGAACAACAACCTCCACAACATCTCCTCTTTCCTTTCCGATAAGAGCTTTTCCGATAGGAGTTGCAGCAGCTAATTTACCTTCTCTGAAATTAGCTTCACTTTCACCCACAAGAGTATATTCTACAATCTGATTGTTGAGCAAATTTTTAAGTTTAACCTTATTCAACATCTGAATACGGTCTGTATTGATTTTTGACTCATCTATAACTCTGGCATTTGCCACCAAATTTTCCAATTTTGAAATTTTCAATTCCAACAAGCCTTGAGCCTCTTTTGCTGCATCATATTCAGCATTCTCAGACAAGTCTCCTTTATCTCTCGCTTCTGCGATTTGTTTGGAGATAATAGGGCGTTGACTAACCGCCTCTGCCAATTCCGCTTTCAATTTTTCAAGCCCTTCGGCTGTTACATAATGAATATCTGACATAACATTAACTTTTATAAAATCAAAAAAGAATCCCGCTACTGCGAGACCCTTCTTTGCAAAGGTACAAAATATTTTTTAAACTATTCCATATACTTGGGTTTAAGTATCTCGGAATAAAGAATCATCTTTTTAGTATCAATTTCCAATTTGCCTTTATCCTTCTTACCCTCCTCATTCTCAGGCGATGATATCTGACTCTTTTCTATCTCGGACGGCTGGGTCGCTTTGAGAGTGACATTTGGGGTAACGGGGACTCTCACCGGTTCCGGTTTGGGTTGCTGAGCATACTCGATGGAGAAAGGAACCTTCTCCTCCAACTCAACTTTAACTTCTTCTGCCTGCGCCGTATTGCTCTGGGGAAATGACTCATACTCCTGATCAAACTCCCTGTCATACTCAGACTTCGGCAAATCATCGGAATAATCGTCTGAATAATCGTCTGAAGACTCATAATTATCCCCAAGGAGCTCTCGCAGAATATCTTCCGTTGTCTTTGGCTGAGTGGGCTGAGGTGCTCTTTGTCCACCTTTCTTCCCTTTCAGCAGAGCTGGTACCACGATAAATAACAATGAGAGTATTATGGGCAATAAATCTTCCATAGCAAAGATATTTGTTGTACAAATTTAAAAATTATTTCTTACAAACTCCTTATCTATTGAGATTCTCTCTTTCAATTGCTCCAATGATGAGAACTTCATCTCATCTCTCAGACGCGCCACAAACTCTATTTTAATATCGAGGCCATATATATCTTCACTGAAATCGAGGATATGGGTTTCGATGGTCCGCTCGTTGGTTTTCGCTACAGTAGGACGGTTTCCTATGTTACAAATCCCTTTATACTCTCCCGAAGAGAGATACACCTTCACAAAATATACTCCGTCAGAAGGGAGTATCTTCAAAGGCTCATACAGTTGCATATTCGCAGTCGGGAAACCGATTGTCCTTCCAATCATATTTCCCAAGACAACCACTCCGTGAAGAGAATAATTATACCCCAACATCTGATTGGCAGTAGCAATATCTCCATTTGAAATGGCTGCCCTGATTTTGGTGGAACTGATGGTAACTTCTCCGGAATTGACCTCACTCACCACAATGGTATCGAGTCCCACACTGTGAGCTATCTCGACAAGTTCATCTCGGGAGCCGCAGGAAGAGTTTCCCAGGCGGTGATCATAACCGATAATCAAGGTATTGACATTAAACCTGTCTATCAGGTATTCCTTCAGGAACGAAGCCGCATCTTTCTTGCTGAAGTCCTTTGTAAATGGAATTACAAAAAACTTGTCCACCCCATACTCGTGAATGAGCTGTTTCTTTTCATCCAATGTATTGAGCAATCTGAAAGTAGATGCATCCTTCTGAAGGACATTTCTCGGATGAGGCCAAAAGGTAATAACCGCAGATTCACAGGATTTCTCCCGTGCAGTCCCTTTCAACATATCCAGAACTGCACGGTGTCCCCTGTGTACTCCATCGAAAAATCCAGTAGCGGCTACAACCATCTTACCAATTCTATATCCTGACGGTGAGGCAACAAACTGTTTTTAGCAAAAATTCTCAAAGCCAAATAATATACACCTGTCGCGGTAGGAACCAAATTACAGATATATTTAGCAAGACCCTCTGAAGCAGACTCGCACTCGAAAGTATAACATTCACGAACGTGATATCTTCCTTTCAAATCTTGCTCTGCACATACGAGTTCCACTCCCAAATCTTCAGGTTTAACCTCTCCGATAAACAAATCCAACTCGATTCTGCTGTTTACACCCAACATAGGTTGAGATTTGTCATCACTTAGACGTTTGTAATTTCTTACCTCGATATGTTGCCAGTTGTTACGCATACCTTTCTTCCAAAGTGCGATTTCTCTTGCCAAAGCACGGTCATCTGCATTTAGAGAAACAGCACGCTCGTATAGAGGTTGGTAGTATTGGTTCACATAATCGGTCAACATTCTGTTGGTTGTAAAGTTACAAGCAACTTTTGCAATGGTATTTTTAATGTAACCAACCCAGGCAACAGGAAGTCCCGATTTCTCGTCTCTGTTATAGAATGCAGGAGCAATCTCGTTTTCAATGATATTGTAGATGGTAGCTGCATCCAATTCGTCCTGGAAGTTCTGGTCATCGTATGTTCTCTCCATAGGAAGAGCCCAACCTGCATCTTTCTTATAACCTTCAACCCACCATCCGTCGAGTACAGAGAAGTGCATTACACCATTCATCACAGCTTTTTCGCCCGATGTACCTGAAGCCTCCAAAGGTCTGGTAGGTGTATTCATCCAGATATCAACACCTTGAACAAGGAATTTAGCGAGATTGATATCATAGTTAGGAACAAATACAATTTTTCCGATGAATTGAGGCATTTTTGAAATCTCAACAATTCTCTTGATAAGACCTTGTCCACCGCCGTCAGCAGGGTGAGCCTTACCGGCAAAGATAAATTGTACAGGATTCTCAGGATTGTTTACGATAGCATCCAAACGGTCCAAATCTCTGAACAACAAATGTGCTCTCTTATAAGTTGCAAAACGTCTTGCAAAACCGATTGTCAATACATCATCTCTCAGAGTATCCACAATCTTGACAATTTGCTGAGGAGAATAGTGGCTTGTCACATCTTTGTCGGTGATACGCTTTTTAACCTCCTCGATAAGACCTTTTCTCAAATCGTTACGAACTTTCCACACTCTGTTATCTTCAACATTGTAGATTCCTTCGAAACAAGATTTGTCATATTTATGAGTTGCAAATTCTTTTCCAAATACCTCAGCGTGAATTTCTTTCCAAGCTGGAGCTGTCCAGGTAGGATAGTGTACACCATTTGTAACATATCCGATATGAAGTTCCTCTGGCAAATAGCCGGGCCATAGGTTTCCAAGAATATCCTGGCTCACCTTTCCGTGCATCCAGCTCACACCGTTAACCTCTTGAGAGAGGTTGCAAGCAAGGTTACTCATTGAGAATTTCTCTTCTCTGTTTTGAGGATTTACCCTGCCGAGTCCCATAAATGTATCCCAGTCGATTTTCAATCTTTGAGGATAATGGTTCATATATGTTCTCAAAAGATTTTCATCAAATGAGTCGTGACCTGCGGGAACAGGAGTATGTGTGGTATACAATGAAGAGCCTCTTACAAGTTCCAATGCCTCAGCAAAAGACATATTGTCCTGGATATATTCTCTCAAACGCTCCAATCCGATGAAAGCAGCGTGACCTTCATTACAGTGATATACTTCACATTCGATACCCAAAGCTCTTAGGGCACGGATACCTCCGACACCCAACAAAAGTTCCTGTTTCAAACGGTTTTCCCAGTCTCCGCCATAAAGGTGGTGGGTGATTTGTCTGTCTTCAGGCAAGTTGTCTTCAAAGTCTGTATCCAACAGATACAACTCTGTACGACCAACATCCACTCTCCACAATTTTGCATAAACATTACGTCCGGGGAACACCACAGAAATCATCATCCAGTTTCCGTCAGCATCTCTCACTGGGGTTGCAGGAATCTTGAAGAAATCCTGAGGTTCGTAATCAGCAACCTGATCTCCGTGAGCAGTAAGACGTTGTCTGAAATATCCGTATCTGTATAGCAGACCCACACCGGTCATATTGACCTTCATATCACTTGATTCCTTCAAATAGTCACCTGCAAGAATACCAAGACCACCTGAGTAAATCTTCAATGAAGTATCAAGACCATACTCCATACTGAAATATGCAATAGAAGGAGATTTTCTCTCTTTCTTGCCTTCCATATATTCATTGAACTGAGCTGCTACAGCATCAAGTTGTTTCAAAAACTGGGTATCCTTTTCAAGATATTGATAGTCTTCCAATGTGAGCATATCCAACAATGCGATAGGATTGCCCTCACAAGTTTTCCAAAGTTGAGGTTTGATACCTTTAAACAATTCAATGGCATCCTGATTCCAACACCACCACAAATTCTTAGATATTACATCCAAATATCTCAATCTTTCAGGAATGGTTCTATTTACAAGTATCCTATTCCACGAAGGTCCGTTAAATTCCATCTTTCTATAATTATTTGTTGCTTCGTTATATTCGGGGTACTCCCCTTTTGCATTAATATTTCTTTCAATAGCCAAAGAGTATGTCTCTTTGTAGTATTTTATATTGTTTTCCCAAAGAGCGATTTCAGAAACCTCCATCGCATTCTTTCTATATTTCTCAGCTTGTGCCTCGTCCAGAGAAGCCATCTCCTCGATCTTGTCATAAACTCCCAAAACCACATTCTCATAGTTTTGTTCACTTCTTGGAAGTACAGAAATCGAAGGATGCATCTTATGATAGTGGTCCTGAACCCAAAGTCCGAATCCTGCAAGAGTTGTGGTTATGGTAGGAACACCAAATGCCAAAGACTCAAGAGGTGTATATCCCCAAGGCTCATAATATGAAGGGAATACAGTCAAGTCCACACCTACCAGCAAATCGTAGTATTTCATATTGAATACTCCGTCATTACCGTTGAGGTATGAAGGGACAAAAATAACTTTGACTTTATCCTCAGGACGATTCAAAAGATTCAGTTCGGCAAGGCGTCTGGTCACCATATCGTGCTCGGGATATGAGAGGCGGTGGGTACAATTCTTACCCGCAAGTTCCTTCTCTGCTCCCTCGATACCACCGGGAACCATAATGAATGCAAGGACATTCTTCTTCAAAGAATCACTCGCATTCGCTTTTGCCAAAGCATCGATAAAGACATCAATACCTTTATTTTTATATTCATATCTTCCACTGACAGCTACAATCAACGAATCAGAACAGTCACTCTGACACATAGTTGAAGCCACCTCGATAAGTTTTTCACGGGCTTGGGCAGCCTTTGCATCATATTCCTTCTTAGAAGGGACGATACTGCTGTCAAAACCATTGGGAGTCACTATATCAACCTTCCTTCCTACAAGTTTCTCACACTCGTATGCTGTAAGGTCACTCACAGTGGTAAAGACATCACTATATTGCGCTGCACATTTCTCCAAAGAATACTTAGCAGTCACATTGAAATAGCGTGCTTTCTCCTCTACAGGACAATTATCGAGAACATCATACAATGGAACATTGTTGCAAGCAAGACATCTTCCCACTACTGTAGCGTGAGTGGTGAAAATGGTAGCAACATTTATCTCTTTGCTCTTCAAATACAAAACCCCTGCACCTGTCATCCATTCGTGGAACTGTGCAACCACTTTATGGTGAGGCATCAGATTGAATCTGACAAAACTTTCAATCACTTTACCTGCAGCATATCCGAAAAGGGCAGACTCGATAAAGTCCCAACCTCCTGATATAGAGTCAAGTTTAAAAGTTTCCCAAAAAGAAGTAAAAATCTGATCCTTCTGAGGTATAAACTGTGAAAAGTCAACCAAAATGGCAATAGGAGAGCCTGGCACACTCCATCTGCCCACTCTCACTTTCAAACCCTCCGATGCAGCAGCCATTCTCCAACTTCTATATAGAATCGGATCTTCTGTAAATTCGGGATTTTGTGTTGAATCAATCCAAAAGTCAGGACCAATGTGGATATGATTATTACCCAGGTCATTACTTAGATTCAACGATTTGGTTGCCAATACAGTATGGATACCCCCTACCTTGTTGCACACCTCCCAACTGACCTCAAACAGGTAATCGGGCATTGTTACTTTATTGGTACTCATATTGTTAATTAGGTAAATCTTACTGTTTCAACTTTTCATCTACCCTTAAGATGAAATCGCTGAGAACATTCATATAATTTATAAATGCCTCGTAAGGAGTGTCATAAGGATTGAAATAGTTATGAACTGCTCCGTCCGAGAAGAATTTTGTACACATATAATAGAAATGGTCACTCTCCTGAAGTTTCAGATAATCTTTTGACAACTGCTCATCGTCAGCAGCAATCACCTTATCTTCCAACTCATACAGTTTTGAGAATGCCTCATTCTGAAGTTCATTACCCAGCCAAGCGGTGGTATCTCTCTCCTCATCTGCCCAGGAAATTGCAAAAGGAACATTCAATACCGAAACAGCCTGATGTTTCTTAGCCACTTCTGAAGGGGTGCAGAATTCAAAGTTTGTTCTGCTAAGAATAGCCTCAGGAAGAGCTCTGAAGAAATCGAAAATTCCTGTAGATGCACTTTGATGCTCTCCGAATGTCTCATAGTCCATAAATAGATTGAGCACTTCTCCGTCTTTAACTGAGTCGTTAATCCAGCCAATATATTTATCTACATTCACAGGCCACTTAGACCAACTCTGATCCGAAAATCTGAATGCAATATCGTCACTGAGGTTAAAGTTTCTCAACAACAGTTTCAACTTTGGATTGATAGAGTTAGAATAAACATAATTAGGAGATTTCCATCCCAAAATATGTCTTGCACCCTCGGTAAGCATAGAGGTGAAACCCATCTTTGCCACTTTTGCTCCAATCTCATCAGAGTAGATCAACTCAGTGTTTCTGAAACATTTGGGTTTCTTTCCAAAATATTTCTGGATAAGAGCCGAATGAAGTTTCACTTGTTTTTCAAACTCTGAAGGGCTGATTAGTGAAGATAGAGAGTGAGAATATGTTTCTGCCAAAAACTCGACACAACCTGTCTTAGCCAATTGACGGAAACTCTCAAGAGCCTCAGGAACATATTTTTCCAATTGCTCGATTACAGAACCTGAAATCGAAAATGCAAACTTGACTTTTTTGCCATAAGTCTCAATGAGTTCCATTAGAAGATTGTTCATAGGGATGTAACATTTTTCAGCTACTCTCCTTACAATGGTCCTGTTGGCAAAATCATCATAGTAATGAGAATCGTTACCTATATCAAAAAAACGATATTGTCTGAGTCTGTCGGGTTGATGAACCTGAAAGTAAAAACAAATTGAGGGCTTAGTTTCCATAATCTTCACTCTATTTCAATGTTGATAAATATACATCTTTAACTTTTAGCGCTGCATTGTTCCATTTGAGCGCATTGACTTCCTCGAGTCCTTTCTTCGAGCACATAGAACTCAAAGCAGGATATCTGAGGAGGCCGTAAATGGCATCAGCCATAGCATCAATATCCCAGAAATCGACCTTAATCGAGTGTTTCAATACCTCAGCCACACCCGATTGTTTTGAAATAATCGAAGGAACTCCTGTTCTCATCGCTTCCAAAGGTGAGATTCCGAATGGTTCTGAAACCGAAGGCATCACATACACATCCGAGAAGGCAAACATTTTATGAACATCTGCACCTCTGAGGAATCCTGTGAAATGGAACTTGGTCGCAATACCAAGTTTTGCGACACGTCTGATCGATCTGTTGAGCAAATCTCCGCTACCTGCCATAACAAAACGGACATTAGGATACTTCTGAAGCACCTTGTGAGCAGCTTCAATAAAATATTCAGGTCCTTTCTGATATGTGATACGACCAAGGAATGTTACCACTTTTTCGGGAACACCTCTGTGGATTTCAAGGTTATCGCGTCCGCTAAAGTCCACCGCATTGTGTACGGTCACTACCTTATCGGGATTGATACCATATTTATTGATTACAATATTTCTTGTAAGGTTACTTACGGTTATCACTTTGTCCGCAGCCTCCATACCCATCTTTTCGAGTCTGAAAACTTCGGGATTGACATTCTCACCGCTACGGTCATATTCTGTGGCGTGTACGTGTATCACAAGGGGCTTTCCTGATACCCTCTTTGCTGCAATACCTGCCATATATGTGAGCCAGTCGTGAGAGTGAATCACATCAAAATCGTGCTGGGTAGCAATTGTTCCCCCTACCATAGCATAACGGACCACCTCTTCCATAAGGTTTGCACCGTATTTGCCGGAGAATTTATATTTCTGTTTGAAATTTATTTTAAAACTGTCAGCCTGTGACATCTTCTCCCTTTCGACCAATGTAGAGAAATCTCTTGGGTCCACATAAGGGACTATATTACTCCAAATTCTCAGAAACTTTACCTTTTCAAGGAATTCCTGATGATCCAAACGGACATCGGCAGCCTCAACATCACTTGCATTGATTATTTTCGCATATCGCTCATCTTCATCACCTGAAGCTGAAGGCATCACAAAAAGGACATCCACATCGTGATATGCCAAACCTCTTACCATTCCGTAACACGCAGTTCCCAAACCTCCTGCAATATGGGGAGGAAACTCCCATCCAAACATTAAGACTCTCATAGTTACTGATTTTTTGTATTGTTAACCAAATAGATAGCGCGAAGCAATCCTGCTACTGCAACAGCACCGGAAATGGCACCGTGAGGATTATGTGGAGGGTCTCCATCATAAAGTTCGCAAACTTTTCCTACTCCGTGGATCTCTATATCTTCTTCGAAAGCATTGATTATTTCCCACGCTTTCTTTACAAATTGTTCCCCATACAATTTGAGGAATGCCTCTACATAGTAAGAAATCAACCACACGCGGGTTGAACCTTGATGGTAGGCATTGTCTCTCTGGCTTTGGTTTCCATCATATACACCTTTATATAATGGATTCTTGGGAGAAAGTGTTCTGACACCTCTGACTGTAAATAGTTCTCTTCTTACAGCTTCCATAACCTGACCTCTGACATCTTCTGTGATAGGAGAGTATTCCAAAGCACAAGCAAAAATCTGATTGGGTCTTGTAAAGATATTCTGAACACCATTTTCATCAATATAGTCGGCAAGGTGCTGATATTTGTCTGTCCAGAAAACATTGTAGAAGTTAGCCTCTATCTGATGTTTGATTTCTGACCATCTCTGAAGAGAGCGTGAATCGCTGCCGAACTGTGACTCCATATCCACAAGATATGCAATAGCATTGTACCAGAGTGCATTCACTTCGACTTGGAAACCACCCCTTTCGGTAACAGGAGCACCATCGCTGTTATAAGCATTCATCCAAGTCATTGCCACTCCATTCATCTTAGCCTTCAAAAGACCATTTTCACATAGAGTGACACCCATTCTGGCTCCACTGATGAAAGTCTCTGCAATTGCTATCAGTTTTGATCTGAATTTTGACCAGGTGCCTTTCTTGTCAGCAGTAAAGGCTGCATATTGTTGAGCCACCCAGAATAGCCACAAAGCAGAATCGACCTGCTTAGAGCCAAGCATCAATTGTCTGTCATAGGTTTTATAAACTGTATCCAGAACAGCATTGAAAGTCTTGACATCGCCATCTGCAAAAAGGGTCAAACCGGGCAATGCCAGCAATGTCTCACGAAGAGCTTTTCCCAACCAGGTATAACCGGCATATATTTCTGTTTTGTTTTTGTTCGACACGACAAACTGCTTGGCAGCGTGTTTCAGACAAGCCTGATAATTATCGAGCGACATTCTCTCTTTTTCCTGAGCATTAAAGATACGTGAAAGTCCTTTGGGAGCTACCTCTGCAGTAGATACCGAAACGATTATGCTCTCACCTTTCTTAATGGGAAGTTCAAAATATCCGGGGCAGAAAAGATCCTCCTTGAAATCGAAACCACGTCTTTGTTCTTCCTGATACACAACATTATAATACCAGGTAGGATCGTGATAATATTCATTATCCTTGTTCAGCTGGATATTTACAGAGGGGAATCCTTCATACATTTTGAAAGAAGCACCACTCTCGATATCATTGTATCCAAGATTTGCATCATCATTTGCGTGAGTCAATGCGTGGATACTTCTGAATGCCAGGAATGGTTTGAGTCTCAAAGTTGTCTGAGAGTGAGCATCTTCGAGAGTATATTTTATAAGTAGTTGTTCCTTGTTATGAAGGAAAATCATCGACTTCGAAAGGACAACACCACCCACTCTGTATGTTATGGTTGGATATTTGTCATTGCTGAAATCAATAATATACTTGTGACCTCTTGGCTCATAGTTGGTTTTACCATAACATCTGATACCAAGATTAAATTCCTGATCGTGCTGTATTACTGTCTCGTCCATTGAAGATAGAAGAACGTGTCTGTTCATTCCAAAATTCTCGATGGGCAAAACAAAAAGTCCGTGATATTTTCTGGTGTTGCAGCCAATAATTGTGGTATTCAAATAACCACCTGTCTTATTGGTAGACAAAACCTCACGGGATAGTGAATACTCTAGATTCACCAACTCAGATTTATCAAATTTCAGATACGACATATAATTATCCGTTTATTTAATTTTCTTCAGAACAATTGCAGAACGACAGGGAATATACAGCGACAATTTACTCTCTCCGTATTCATCTATGGTACAGTGGGTTACCCCAGAATCGTTTCTACCAAAGCCATTAAAATCCAAACCATCGGTATCTAAAATCACACGATATTTGCCTTTTGCGGCAGAAAATCTGAAATTAGTCACCGATTGAGTTGGATGGAAATTGAATGCAAAGATAAGACATCCACGCTCAAAAATCAAAAGTTTTTGTAATTCATCTTGATATAGACATACGGGTTTGTTATTGAATATCTTATTTTCGCCAACCAAATGTATCATTTCCCTATCAAAATTCAGCAGATACTTATAGCGGAGGAAGCCATTTTCAGATAGCGACCACTGCCTTCTGCAATAGAAATGAGACCAATTGTTCCCCTCTCGAGGGAAGTCAATCCACTCGGGATGCCCGAACTCATTTCCCATAAAATTCAAATATCCGTTCCCTGCAGTGGAGATGGTAGCCAGACGAATCATCTTTATCAATGCAATGCCCCTGTCAACAATCTCACATTGCGATCCGACATTCATCGAATCGTACATATATTTGTCTATCAGTCTGAAGATAATGGTCTTATCTCCGACCAATGCCTGATCGTGACACTCTGCATAACTGATAGTCTTCTCATCTGCCCTCTTATTGGTCAATTCATAATAAATCTCACCCATCGACCACTGGTCATCCTCTTTCTCCTTGATCCATTTGATCCAATGATCTGCCACGCCCATACTCATTCTGTAATCGAAACCGACTCCTCCCTGAGACAAAGCAGCAGCAAGTCCGGGAAGTCCGCTCACATCCTCCGCAATAGTTATAGCCTTGGGATTCAATTCTTTGACAAGAATATTAGCCAATCCCAGATAGACAATTGCATCTTCATCCTGATTTCCGTCAAAATAACAGTCGTAATTGACAAAATCTTTTCCGAGACCGTGATCGAAATAAATCATACTTGTCACTCCGTCAAAACGGAATCCATCAAGATGATACTCCTGCAACCAATACTTCACATTTGAGAGCAAAAAATATTGGGTCACCTCTGAACCATAGTTAAAGCAACGGGATTTCCAGGCAGGATGAGTTCCTCTCTCTCCGGAGTGGAAATAGAGATAATCCGACCCGTCGATAAATCCCAATCCCTCAACTTCATTATCCACAGCGTGAGAATGTACTATATCCATTATCACCGAAATTCCGGCTGCGTGGGCATCATCCACAAGATGCTTGAACTCTTCGGGGGTTCCAAAACGGGAACTCAAGGCAAAGAAATTTGACACCTGATATCCGAATGAGCCATAATAAGGATGCTCCTGAAGAGCCATCAGCTGAAGGGTATTGTATCCCAAATCAATCACTTTGGGAAGGATATTCAATCTGAATTCCTCAAAAGTGGATACCTTCTCCTGCTCCGAACTCATACCTATGTGCGCCTCATAAATAAGAGGAGCCTCTTTCTTCGGAGTATAACGGTTTTTCCAAAGATATGGTTTTTCGGGCGCCCAGATTTGGGCAGAATAGGTCTTTGTTTCAGAATCCTGCACACAACGGGTGGCATACGCCGGAAGACGCTCACCGCATCCGCCATCCCACTCTACCAGCCAACGGAAAAGAGAACCGTGAGGCATCTTCTCATAAGGAACTTTCAGTTCCCAGTTTCCACCTCCAATATTTGCAAAACGATACTCCTCATTCTTTTGCCATCCATTGACATCACCTATCAGGTACAGAGCTGTGGCATTTGGAGCCAATTCCCTGAAAACCACCATATCTCCAACGATATG
>JAZRBT010000030.1:0-2817 GCA_045635245.1 Candidatus Coprenecus sp. | reverse complement strand
ATCGATGATAATACCTTGTTGAGCGACCGCAAGACACTGATATATATCGAATTGCCAAAGTTTATGAAGCGCGTGGAGGAATTGGATCGGGAGAATGTGCTGGAAATTTTTTACTTTTGCCTACGCAACATAAGCAAGCTTAAGAAAATACCCTCATCGTTGCAGAGCGATTTGGCCAAACGCATCTTTCTGGCCTCTGCGACTGCAGCGATGACGACAACTGAAAAAATGCAATACATTCGCGCAATGAACACAAAACGAGACATAGAGAATCAGATCCAGTTCGCCGAGGAAAAAGGTATTGAGAAAGGTATTGAAAGAGGTGTTGAGATAGGTGTCGAGAAAGGCGTGAAGGAAGAAAAGAATGCTATAGCTCGTGAAATGAAGGTAAATGGTATTACTGTTGATATGATTATAAAATGTACCGGTCTTACCAAAGAGCAAATCGAGGCATTGTAGATTCTTTTCATTATAATCTATTCCCTTAGTTTGAGTCAGTAATAAAAACAGAAAAGCGGCTAAAGGATATCCTTAGCCGCTTTTTTGGGTTATCAACAATGATTATGATTATTTATTGATGATTTCGCAAGCTTCCATACCGCTGTTAATAGCCTCCTCATTCATAGGAATTAGGTGGTGGTGACGAGCGGGAAGTGATTTTTTAAGACCATTGCGAACATTCTCCATTGTTACGATGGGTTTCATCTTCAAGAATGCACCAAGGATAATCATATTGTATGCTTTTGCATTACCAAGAGCAGCAGCAACGTCAACTGCAGCTACTTTACATACGGTGATGTCAGTACGCTCAGGGTGACGAGTGATACCATTGGGGTCATAGATTAGAAGACCACCGGGTTTTACTCTTGATTCGAATTTGTCCAATGACTGCTGGTTAAGGATAATAGCAGTGTCAAATTTGCTTAGGATAGGTGAACTGATTTTGCGGTCGCTAAGGATAACGCTCACGTTACAGGTACCTCCACGCATTTCGGGACCGTATGAAGGCATCCAAGCAACTTCTTGGTCTTGCATAATTCCTGAGTATGCAAGAATTTTACCCATTGAAAGGACACCTTGTCCGCCGAAACCGGCTATGATGATTTCTTCTTTCATATCTTTATTTGTTTTTTTCGATTATAAGGGTTTAAATACTACCTGTCTTTCATATCGCCAAGTGGATAGAATGGGAACATATTTTCTTCCATCCATTGGTTAGCTTTAACTGGAGAAATCTTGTAACCAGAGTTACAGGTTCCTACCACTTCTACGAAAGATGTACCTTTATTCATCATTGAGTTCTCAAACGCTTTGCGGATAGCTTTTTTGGTTTTACGAACTGATACAGGGTTTTGAACTGATTGACGAGTTACGAAGCAAGTACCTTCCAATTGTGCAATTAGTTCGGTAATCTTCATAGGGTAACCATTCAATTCTGCTTTACGACCATAAGGGGTTGTAGCAGTTACTTGACCAAGAAGGGTAGTAGGTGCCATTTGACCCCCGGTCATACCGTAGATAGCGTTGTTGATGAAGATAACTACGATGTTTTCACCTCTACTGCAAGCGTGCATAATTTCTGCACAACCGATAGATGCAAGGTCACCGTCACCTTGATATGTGAATACATATTTATCAGGGTTTAGTCTCTTTGTAGCAGTTGCAAGAGCTGGAGCACGTCCGTGAGCTGCTTGTTGCCAGTCAATATCCAAGTAGTTGTATGCAAATACTGAACAACCTACAGGAGAAATACCGATAGTTTTTTCTTGGATACCCATTTCTTCAATAACCTCAGCTACGATTTTGTGAACAACACCGTGTGAACAGCCAGGGCAGTAGTGAAGAATATTATCTTTAAGTATAGGGGTTTTTTTATAAACCACATTTTCGGGTTTGATTATATCTTTAATATCCATAGTGCCTGTGATTAAATAGTTTTAAGGAAAACTTCTAGAATTTCTTCAGGGTCAGGAATCATACCACCTTGACGGCCATAGAAGTTTACTGGGATTCTTCCGTTAACAATTAGTCTGATATCTTCTACCATTTGACCTGCGTTCAATTCAAGAGACAAAATGCTCTTAAGTTGTGGAACAAGCGCGTCGATCGCTTTTTTAGGGAATGGGAATAGAGTGATAGGACGAAGAAGACCCAATTTGATACCTCTTTCGCGAGCCAAGTCAACTACAGCTTCACCGATACGAGACATACAACCGAAAGCAACGATCAGATGTTCAGCATCTTCTGCCATATAAGTTTCATATCTAACTTCGTTTTCTTCGATTTCAGCGTATTTCTTTTGAAGTTTGATGTTGAATTGTTCTTGATATTCAGGGTCCAAAGAAAGTGATGTGATAGTGTTACCTTTTCTGCCAACGTTTCCGATAGTAGCCCAAGAGTCGCAAAGTTCTCTGATTTCAGCTTCGGTTCTACGAGCTTTAGCAGGTTTAAGTTCCACTTTCTCCATCATTTGACCGATAACACCGTCACCAAGAATGATAGCAGGGTTACGATATTTGAATGCCAATTCGAATGCAAGATCTACGAAATCATACATATCTTGAGCAGATGCAGGTGCCAAAACGATATTTTTGTAGTCACCGTGTCCACCACCTTTGACAGTTTGGAAATAGTCACCTTGGCTAGGTTGGATAGTACCAAGACCAGGACCACCACGCATTACGTTTACAACAACGCAAGGAAGTTCTGCACCAGCCAAATAACTGATACCTTCACACATAAGGCTGATACCAGGGCTTGAAGAAGATGTCATAACCTTCTTACCGCAACAAGCACCACCATAAACCATGTTGATAG
>JAZRBT010000029.1:0-2839 GCA_045635245.1 Candidatus Coprenecus sp. | reverse complement strand
CAACCTTATGAACAAATTCTACAAAGTAATTTTATCTATCCTCTTTTTATTTATTTGTTGCAGTGGTTTTGCCCAAAATGGGAGCACTCCGCTGAACATTTGGTTTGACAAACCGACACCCTCGGATACCACTATCTCTTTGTCCGGTTATTCCCCAGATTGGAATTGGGAAAATTACTCTTTGCCAATTGGAAACGGATCTTTTGGAGCAAACATTCTGGGGTCGGTGGGGGTAGAAAGAATTACTTTAAATGAAAAGTCGCTTTGGAGAGGTGGTCCCAATACCCCCGGTGGGGCAGAATATTATTGGAATGTGAATAAAAATTCGGCTCATCTTGTAAAAGATATCAGGGAGGCATTTCTTGCCGGAGATAATCGTAGAGCGGCAAAACTTACAAGAGAGAATTTCAATGGCTATGCCGCTTATGAAGATTACAATGAGAATCCTTTCCGTTTTGGCTCCTATACCACTTTGGGTGAAATATATATAGAAACAGGGTTGGAAGAGGGTACTATAAACGATTATAAACGATTATTGTCGCTTGATTCGGCGATGGTGGAGGTCTCTTTTGCTTCCCAAGGTGTAAAATATTCGAGGAGTTATTTTGCAAGTTATCCCGACAGTGTGATGGTATGGCGTTTCAAGGCAGATTGTACTGCAAAGCAAAATGTCAGATTCTCCTACAAAGGTAATCCGGAATCTGAAATTGAGGTGGTGGGTGCCGGAGAGAAAGAGGTTTTGTATCGTGGAAGGTTGTTGAGTAATTCAATGGAGTTTGCCCTGAGGGTTGCTGTAGAAAACATAGGGGGAAGTGTCGTGGTCGATTCTCTTGGTGTCATCAATATAGCAGGGGCAGATGAAGTGATTTTTATTCTCGCTGCAGATACCGATTATAAAGAGAATTTCAATCCCGATTTCAAAAATCCACTCACTTATGTCGGAGTGGATCCTTCCCAGACTACCTTTAATCGGTTAGAAACGGCTAAAGTGAACTCATACGAAGAACTTCTCGCAAAACATATATCTGATTACAGGAATTTGTTCGGGAGGGTAAAACTTGACTTAAATCGTTTTGCTCCAATAACTTTGGAATATCCTCCTGTAAGTGAGTTGCCTACAAATGAGCGCCTGGAGAGATACCGTGAGGGATTTTCAGATTTTGCTCTCGAAGAACTTTATTTTCAGTATGGCCGTTATCTGTTGATAGCTTCTTCCAGAGAGGGAAGTATGGCTGCGAACTTGCAGGGGTTGTGGTCCAAAGGTGCTGACGGCCCTTGGAGGGTCGATTACCATAACAATATCAATGTGCAGATGAATTATTGGCCGGCTACTACCACCAACCTTCTGGAATGTTATCATCCGATGATAGATTATATCCGTACTCTTGTCGTCCCGGGAGAGATTACTGCCCAATCTTATTATGGTGCAAGGGGGTGGACTGCTTCTGTTTCTTCCAATATTTTCGGTTTTACAGCTCCCTTGGCAAGTGAGGATATGACTTGGAATTTTTCACCTATGGCAGGTCCCTGGCTGGCTACCCATTTGTGGGAATATTATGATTTCAGCAGAGATTTGGACTTTCTGAAAGAGATTGGATATGAGATAATCGCTTCTAGCGCCGATTTTGTGGTGGATTATTTGTGGAAACACCCTGACGGATATTATACTGCAGCTCCTTCTACATCTCCGGAGCACGGTCCCATAGATAAAGGGGCTACTTTTGTCCACGCAGTGTGCAGGGAGATTCTGACTAATGCGATAGAGGCTTCAAAAGTGCTTGGACAGGAGAGTGGAAGGAGGAGAGAGTGGAAAAAGGTTTTGAGAGGAATAGCCCCCTACAGTATCGGACGCTATGGCCAATTGATGGAGTGGTCAGAGGATATAGATGACCCGAAAGATGATCATCGTCACGTAAACCATCTTTACGGATTGCATCCTGGACATACCCTTTCTCCGCTGACTACGCCAGAGTTGGCACAAGCCTCGCAAGTGGTTCTGAATCATCGGGGAGATGGGGCGACAGGGTGGAGTATGGGTTGGAAACTTAATCAGTGGGCCCGACTTCACGATGGAAACAGGGCTTACAAACTGTATGGAAATCTTCTCAAAGGTGGAACATTGGATAATTTGTGGGATAATCACCCACCTTTTCAAATCGATGGAAACTTCGGAGGTACAGCTGGTGTAACAGAAATGTTATTGCAAAGTCAGATGGGATTTATACATCTTTTGCCTGCTCTTCCCGATGCTTGGAGTGATGGAGTGGTCTCGGGATTGCTCGCCAGAGGAAATTTTGAGGTATCTGTAGAGTGGTGTGATGGTGAGCTGCAAAGAGCGGTGATTCTTTCGCGCAGTGGGGAAAATTGTAAGGTAGTTTATGGGAATAAGAAGATCTCGTTCAGTACCCGACCGGATGGTAGGTATGAGGTGATTTTGGAAAATGGAAAATTAAAATTGAAAAAATAAAGATATGGCAACTTTGAAGAAATATGTCTGCTCAAAATGTGGATTTGAAATTTTTACATCGAAACAGGGGCACTACACTTTAGGCACTGGAGAATACTTTAATTTCCATTGTCATAATTGTGCAAATATTGTCTCATTGAGTGCGCAGGAATTATTGGAGGGAGGGGCTCAGATAAAGTGTCCCGAATGTGGAGATTCGGAAGATTTGTACAATTGGAATCCTGTTGATGGTGTGTGCCCGGAATGTGGTATTCCGCTAAGGGAAGACGATTCTATTGTAATGATGGCAGACTGATTTGAATGTATGAAAGGAATGAAAGCAATGATTTTTGCGGCGGGTATGGGAACTCGTCTGAAACCGATTACCGATAC
>JAZRBT010000028.1:0-2508 GCA_045635245.1 Candidatus Coprenecus sp. | reverse complement strand
TACTGGATCAATCTTGATTTGAGTTGTATTAGGTACTTGTTTAATACAAACAACTATATTCATAATCTAACTTCCTTATTTTAATAATGCACCCGAGATGACCATTCTTTGAACTTCACTTGTTCCTTCATAAATTTCAGTAATCTTTGCATCTCTCATCATTCTTTCTACAGGATATTCACGGGTATAACCGTAACCACCGTGGAATTGTACAGCCTTGGTAGTAACTTCCATAGCTGTTTCAGCTGCGAACAATTTAGCCATAGCTGCATCCACTGAATAAGGCTCTTTTGAGTCTTTCTTGAAAGCTGCAGAACGAACCAACAGACGAGAAGCTTCCACTTTGGTCTTAAGGTCAGCCATTTGGAATTGGGTGTTTTGGAATCCTGAAAGAGGTTTGCCAAACTGTTTTCTCTCCATAGTGTATTTGACAGTCTCATCGATAGCACCTTGAGCTATACCAAGAGCTTGAGATGCAATACCGATACGACCACCGTCAAGAGTCTTCATTGCGATACCGAAACCGCCACCGATTTTACCTAGCAAGTTTTCTTTTGGAATTCTGCAGTCGGTGAAGATAAGTTCAGCAGTTGCACTACCTCTGATACCAAGTTTCAACTCTTTTTTACCAATCTCGAAACCAGGAGTTCCAGCTTCTACGATGAAAGCGCTGATACCTTTGGTTTTCAAAGATTTGTCAGTCATTGCAAACACTACATATACGTGAGCGTGACCTGCGTTGGTGATGAAAATTTTATTTCCGTTAAGTACCCATTCGTCACCGTCCAAAACAGCAGTTGTTTGTTGTGCAGAAGCATCTGTACCTGCATTAGGCTCTGTTAGACCGAAAGCACCAATCCACTCGCCTGAAGCAAGTTTGGGAAGGTATTTGCGTTTTTGTTCCTCTGTACCGTGCTCAAAAATAGGAGCAAGACATAGAGAAGTGTGAGCTGACAATACTACACCGGTTGTAGCACAAACTCTTGAAAGTTCTTCTACAGCGATTGAGTACATAATATTGTCTCCACCTGCTCCACCATACTCTACAGGAAGAGGAATACCAAACAAACCTAATTTAGCCATCTTCTCTACGTTCTCGATGGGGAATCTCTCTTGCTCATCAATTTCTGCTGCAAGAGGTTTAACCTCTTTATCGGCAAACTCTTTAATCATCTGCCTGAAAAGCGATTGTGTGGGTGTTAGTTTGAAATTCATAACTCTATATATCTATTAATATTTATAAAATCCTTCTGAAGTTTTGCGGCCTAATAGGTTAGCTCTCACCATCTTGCGAAGAAGTGGATGTGGACGGTATTTATCTTCACCGAACTCAGCGTGAAGCACTTCCATAATAGCAAGACAAACATCCAATCCGATAAGGTCTGCCAATGCCAAAGGACCCATAGGATGATTTGCACCAAGTTTCATTGCTGCATCGATATCCTCTTTTGTAGCAACTCCGTCAGCCAAAATACCTACAGCCTCGTTTACCATAGGAATCAAAATTCTGTTTACAACAAAACCTGGAGCCTCATTTACAGCCACAGGAGTTTTGCCAATCTCCTCACAAAGTGTGTGAATTGCATTGTAAACCTCGTCAGAAGTTTTTTGACCTTTGATGATTTCTACAAGTTTCATCACAGGTGCAGGATTGAAGAAGTGCATACCAATAACCTGAGTATCACGCTTTAGAGCTGCAGCAATACCGGTAATTGAAAGTGATGAAGTGTTGGTTGCAATAATTGTTTCAGGTTTGCAGATTGAATCAAGCATTTGGAACAATTCCACTTTAAGATCCATTTGCTCTACAGCAGCTTCGATAATCAAATCTGAATCTGCAATAGCATTGTAATCTGTTGTAGGGATAATGTTTGCAATGATAGAATCCATCTCTTGCTGAGCCATTTTACCCTTCTCAACCAATTTTGACAATGACTTAGAAATTTTAGCCAATGCTTTGGCATTGCTGGCTTCGCTACGGCTCTTCATCATCACCTGACGACCTGCCTGAGCAAAAGCCTGAACGATACCGGCACCCATTGTACCGGTTCCGATTACAGATACTTTTTTAATTTCCATAACTATATTATCTATTTTTGAATTCTGGTTTAGTTTTCTCCATAAAAGCCTTCATTCCGTGCTTTTGGTCCTCAGTATCAAAACATTTCGAGAACATTTGGCTCTCAAGTTCGATACCGTCGGTTTCCGACAAGTCGTAATTTCTGCCAATACACTCTTTTGCATAACGTACAGCAACAGGTGCATTTGCCACGATATCCTCTGCAAGAGAAATCACATAAGGCATCAACTCTTCGGGCTCTACAACGTGATTTACAAGACCCACTCTGAGAGCCTCTGCAGCATCAATCATTCTGCCCGAATAGATCATCTCTTTGGCATAGCCCTGACCTATAAGTTTTGGAAGGCGGTAAGTTCCTGAGAAACCGGGGATGATTCCCAATTTCACTTCGGGTTGTCCGAAACGTGCCTTGGCTGAAGCGATTCTAA
>JAZRBT010000027.1:0-1642 GCA_045635245.1 Candidatus Coprenecus sp. | reverse complement strand
TCGGATACGGATCCGTAGTCTTGACGGCTCCCATCTCCCGACTGCTCCCCAGGCGTGTCCTGAACCACGAGCACCCTCTACAACGATTTTGCTGCTGATATAGTTTGCATCTGCACGACTGAAGCCCAAGTTTCTCAACATTGAAGGCATATCTTTTTCAAATGCCTTGGCATCAGGATAAAGTTTTCGGGTCTTGGCTGTAAGTTCATCTTCTGAGATTGTCGAACGGCTCTTGAATCCGTCGTACCAGATGTCATAGGGTTGCAGCTCTCTGCCGAGTCTCGATTTGATAAGTTGAGCTACTTGTTTGATTTCATCACTGGTGATGAGATTAATAAACATTTCCTCAACGTCTTTATCTGAAATTTCGACATCCCCTTCAAAGTTACGTTTGATACCGGTATTCAGGTCTGTATTGAATTTGTCAAGATTCAGTCCTGCTTTGTAAATATCAAGAATCATCTGATAGCGGCGAGCGCCTTCATCCGATAGGGTGACCTCTTTTCCGTCTTTATATACTTTATTGGAGTATGGAGCCCAATCGTATTCGGGGTTGTTTATAACAGCTTCAGGAATAGTCTGACAGGCAATGTGTTCCATTACTTTGTAGATCATCTGCTGTTTTTCAAAAGCATTGGGAACATCTGCATAGTTTGATTTGATCTCATCGCGAAGATTCCAGTGAGAAAGGAGAACCATATCTTCGGGGAACAATTTCTCTCCACTCTCAGAAAGAAGGTGTCCCATCATAATATTGTATGAAGCAATGTAGTTTTCACCATTACTGTAGGCACTGTTCGACTCCTGATTGACCCAGGCAGGAACTCTGTTGGTGAAAATATCCCCCATTCGGGCATACGCCCATTGTTCGCGCGACCACTCTTTTCCCAATTCATTTTTTTGTTCAAGAGAGTATGAAGGGAAGTTCAATGCTGTGATAAATGCCACCTTATTTGCATACATATCATCTCCGAAATGGGCTGAAGGGCTATATCCGCTGAAGATGTAGTCGATGTCGGTAAGTTCTCCACCTGAAAGATGCACAGGAAGTAACAAATCTACAGTAAGCTGATTGGCAGCACCATAGATGGCTTCAAAAGCGGTTGACAGTTTGTTGAACAAAACTCTTCGGCTCTGCTCGTCAGGCATAATGTTATTCGAGACAAATTCTACAAATTCTTCGGGAGTGCCATCTTCGCTTCTCCACAATGAAGCCACCTGGCAGATTCCCTTTTGGGCTAAAGCATCGTCGTACGCCTTGCCGGATACTGCATCTATCGCCTTGGCAATAGTTTCCTGGGAAATATTTGACATTTCAATCGATTCTTTCTGTTTGCATCCTACTGCCGCAAACAAAGACAAACAAGTTAATAACAGAATTTTTTTCATTGGATTATATTTTGTAGCACATTGCAATGTATGATGTGTACAAATATAAATATTTTTCACGAGGTTTAAGAATATGACCTTTCATATCTTTCTACTTTTCAAAAGAAATTACTCAAATTTGTAAGCACTGTAAAAGATACCTATATCTTGTTCACATAAGTTGAATAGAAAAATACTCCTGAAGGTATATTGATTGTCACTATCGGTTTTAAGGATGGGAAGCAACTCGAAGCAAGAGGACTACTTTACGACC
>JAZRBT010000026.1:0-2863 GCA_045635245.1 Candidatus Coprenecus sp. | reverse complement strand
TGTTTCCGATAAGGATGTTCCTGCTACTTCTCTGATTCGCGGATTTATCGGTGGAAGCAGTTTTTAAGGTATTGATTATTTAGAGAAAAATAATATTTTTGCACAAAATTTTAAAAACTAACAAAAAACAATTAAGATGTTAAAAATTAAGACTTATGCTTTGTTGCTGATTTCAGTTTTGGGATTGGCGGCATTTACAAGTTGCGACAACAAGGGGGATAACCCCACTGACAAAAATGCTCCTGAAGTAGTGATGGAGCAAACAGAATTGAATGTTGGTTATGAAGGTGGTACATATACCATCAAGTTCACTGTCAACAACCCGGTTGAAGGCCAATATGCAATTGCAACTCCTGAGAAAGATTGGATTTCTGAGGTATTTGTAGACGATTTGAATGGTATCATCACTTTCGATGTTGCCGCTAATGCTGCAAAAGAGAGTCGTCAAAGTTCTGTAGAGGTTAACTATCCTGGTGTTAAACAACCTGCTCAATTCACTGTTATTCAGGAAGGTTACAATGTTCCTTTGTTCTCAGTTTCAAATGTGAACTCTACACTTACCACTATTGAATTCGATCTTCTTCCTTTGCAAAAGAGCGATACATACATTGTGAATGTCAATACTGAAAAATACATTATTGAATATGGTTTGGAAGATGACGAAGCTTTGTTCCAAGATGATATTGCATATTTTGAGTGGTTGGGATATTGGTATGGTATGTCAGCTGAGCAAATTATGGCAGAGAGAGCACACACCGGAGACTCTTTCGGTCTTGAAGTTACCAGTTGTATTCCCGGATCAGTATATGTAGTTTATGCTTACTATGTTGATTTGGCTACAGGTGAGAGAACTTCAGAAATTACCCGTTTCCCTTTGGAAAGTGCTTCTGTTGAATTGGATGAAGTTGCTTTTGAGTGGGAATACGATGTGGATGAAGGATATGTATATGTAGAAATTTCTCCTGAAAACTACTCTGGCCACTACTATTTCGATATGTTGTATGTTCCTGAAGTTGAAGATTATATCAGAACTTACGGTGGAACTATCGAAGAGTACATTGAACTTTGGTGGAATACCAATGTAAGCAACGATATCAATGGTGGTAGTGTTACAGCTGACGATATCATCAGCGGTTACTGTTCTCAAGATTTTGATACTTATACTTTCGATTTGTGGCAAGAGTCTGACTACTATTTGGTAGCATTTGCTGTTGAAAGTCACGCTTTTTGTGGTTCAACTCCTAAATATGAACTAATCACAACCGGTACAGTATCTCCTTCTGACTTGGTAGTAACTCCTTATGTTTCTGATGTTAAGTCTATCAGAGCTACTATCGGTTACACAGCTTCAAACTCAACTGATCCTTATTTGTCAGGTATTATCACTGCTGAAGAATTCAATTCATTCGGTTCAACCCAAGAACAACAACTTATCGGTTTGATCAATGCAATGAGCGGAAATCTTCAAACCAGCACAGGTAGCTTCTCAGGTGAGGTTTCAGGTTTGACTCCTGCTACTGAATACGTGTCATTTGCATTTGGTTACAGAGGTGGTGTTCCTACAACAGATTTGTTTAGCATCAACTTCACCACATTGTCAGATGAGCCAGGTGCTGCAACTGTTCAAATTATCAACACTATCGGTTACTTCAACCTTCACGAGATTGCAGAACTTAATTCTAACTATGCAGGAACAGCTGCATCTTATGGTGACACATACGGTTACTTCCCTGCAGAAGTTAAGGCTGAGCCTTTTGGAGCAAAAGTTTACTATGAAAGTTATGTATGGACTTCAGAAGCTCACTACCAACAATTCATTGAAGAGAATCCTTCTTACTTGATGGAAAACATCTTGTACTATGGTATCAAACCTACTGGAAGACAAATTTTCTGGGTAGAGTATGGTAAATATAATACCATCGTATCATTTGCTGAAGATAGCGAAGGCAGATACAGTGCTATCAATGTTCTTGGATTCAATGCTTCTATGAGCGGTACTTCAAATGCTCAATTGTTCATCGACTGGTTGGCAGGTGGTGCATCTATCGCTCCTAACTATGTTGAACTAAGAGATGTTGAAAACATTGAGCCTGCTTCATCAGTGAAAGTGCTTTCAAACGGAACTGACTCTCAAGTAGAGAGAATGGTTGCTTCAACAGGTGCCCGCTACTCTACCAAAGAGGAGGTAGGTGCAGAAAACGCTCCTGCAATTGATGCTCTTTCAGCTATCAGAAAATAATTAAGGTAATCCAACTCTCTTTATCGAGAGTCACCTTATACGGGTGTGTCCTTGTAAAAGGGGCACACCTTTTTTGTTTTGTGGGAGGGTTATGATTTGGTTATGCTTTATAAGTCCTGATAGACTAACATATTATTTTCGTCAATATGAAAAATTTGTAATTGGGCAAAATAAAACTGCACCCTAGACGCATAGTCGGATGCAGTTACTTTTCTAAACTTATTTTGGATGCTATAATTTCTCAATCTGTTCTCTGGTCAAGCTTGTTGATTCGAGAATAATACTCATCTCAATCCCAAGTGACTTTAATTTAGCTGCCATTCGCATTGCTTCTTTCTCGACACCTACTTCGATCCATTTCTCTCTGCCTCTCTCAATTCCTTCTTCAAGTCCCATATCGTATTGGTACTGCATCTGGTTTCGTATGTCTCGTTCTGTGTTCATTTCGCGTAAGTATTTTATCTTCTCCTGGGAATCCATTGCTGCCACTTCAGCTGCGATATAAAAGCATCTATAATTTTTCTATCTGTTCTCTGGTCAAGCTTGTTGATTCGAGAATAATACTCATCTCTATCCCAAGTGACTTTAATTTAGCTGCCATTCGCATTGCTTCTTTCTGTACAC
>JAZRBT010000025.1:0-6138 GCA_045635245.1 Candidatus Coprenecus sp. | reverse complement strand
AGATGTGCCACCACCGACATTTATTCCATTTAGGGCTCTCGAATTTACACCTAAGATACTTGCCACTGCACCGCCATTTACATTTACATTTCTGCCGTCAACATTTGTTGTTGTCGTTGTTGATACTGTGGGGTCATAATATGATATCTGATTTCCCGCCTCCATATAGAAAGAACGTGTACGATCAATAGTCATAGTCTGATCTGTAAGGTTGTATACAGTTACTCCTAAATTGCCGTTTGCATCAATTTCAAGTTGTGCCGCTATTTCGGCATTGGCTGGAACGCTATTTATGTTAGATGCCTCTTTGGGAGCACATGACCTAATAGATTGATAAGATACACTGCCCATAAAATTAACGGAGGCACAAGAACTGCTAAATAAGGATAGTAGCACGCAGAAAAAGAGTAAACCTATCTTCATAATTATTTGATGTTTGTTTATCCGCCCCACCTCCGACAACGGGTTAATATAAAAAAGAAAGTGTGGAGATGCTCGTTTATCTAAAGAAAGGCATTTGGCGTGGCCTTGACGAAAATAAACAATACCCCACACCTGTACAGTATGTGGAGTAGGTACAGAACGTACCGACGAAGCATACCAATACAAGTGACGTAAGCATTCGTTATCCTTTCGTCTAAAATCGCCAAATTTTTTCTTTAAGGATTAGCGAAACACTTTCACTAATAAATATGTCTGCCGAGAGCAGACCCTCGACAGCACAAAATTAAACAAAGTTTTTCAGTTAAGCAAGGATTTTTAGGAAATTAGTGAGTTTAGAGAATTTATAATAGGCGGGAGTCATCACGACTGCCGCTCGCCTTCCAGAAACAAATTCTGTAAAAACTACTAACCCAAAATTTAAAAATAGAGGCAATCATCAACTTTGAAATGTACTCTCTTTTATGAACTATGGTCACGGAATCAAAATCATTCATCCCAGAGCAGATATTCAGCCTCTCATCGCTTTGCCGGAGTGTTTGATTGCATCTGTATCAATGGTATTATTGTTCAGAACATTGACTCCGTTGATATATACTTTTTCAATGCCGAATGACTGTTCCGGGTCTGGCTGACCGTTGCGAAGTTCCGACTCGCTGAAAACCGTGATATCAGCATAACATCCCGGCTGAATGTACCCCCTCTCCTTGAGTGAAAATCTGTCTGCTACTGCCCCGGTCATTTTTCTGATTGTATTGGCCATAGTATCCCCTGTGCCACAAAGAGAATATTTGAGGAATTTTGGGAAGCAGTTGTAAATTGCAGGATTTTGAACTCCGTGATCTTCTACCCAGGCATCAGTCATATAGAGGCACATCTCCTCTTTTGAAAGTTCGCTGACAATCTCCGGTGTGCTGTATGGTCCCATATTGATACGACCTTTGAAATTGCTCATCTCGCAGAGATCAAGATAGGCTTCCAACGGTGATTTGCCCATCTCCTTGGCAATCTGTTTCACACTCTTGCCTTCGTATTGTTCATATCCGGGACCAATATATGCTATTTGAATATCATCCCATCCGAAACCGAGCAACACTATGGTGGCATCTATCAGAATCTTCAGTTTGAGTTTATTGAACCAGTGACGTTTTTGGGTGGGAGAAAGTGCCTGATACCAAGCGGGTAACACCACCGTAATTACTGACACTCCCAACAGTTCGCTATATATGTCAAAGCCAATATCGATACCTTTCTCCTTCAATTTATGGAGTATCTTCAAGAGCTCGTCTTTGCAACGGAAAGAACGCCTTCCGACAAATATTGCGTGGGAATAATGGAGTTTCATCTTCGTTCCATCGGCTATTTCCACAAGTTCGTCCAGGGCTCTGAGAAGATGGGCACGCCCCAGCAGCGGATAGGTCATCGATACTGCAGAACAGGCTCTTGGATGGACCGTCATAGGTCTGTCGTACTTCTCACACAATCTTGCAACACTCTTGAGTTCTTCAATTCCGGCATAAATCCCGGGTTCGTACATCAGTCCCAAAGAGACTCCACACGCACCTTCCTTCAATGCATCTTCCAATATACCAAGCATTTTCTTGTGCTCAGCATCAGTCAAAGACCTGTTTTCATATCCTGCCACACTCGCCCTTGCGGTGCAATGACCTGCCAAAACTGCAATATTGCAAGGATTATTGTCATTTATTGCTGAAAGAAACTCTGATACTGAAGGATAAACTCCATTGGTCTTGTGGAACGAGAAGAGTCCGCCACCAACCTTGTCAATATGTGGAGTTTGAGATTCAAAACCAACCGCCGACAATCCGCAGTTTCCTGTCACAAAAGAAGTTATCCCCTGACGGATAAATGGTTCAAAATATTTTTGAGGATCTTTCTTTATTGCAAACCAATCATTGTGCGAATGGGCATCTATAAATCCGGAAGAGACAGAAAGCCCGTCAAGATCAACAACTTCCCAACCCTCCTGCTGCTCTATATGTTTATCAACCCTGATGATTTTGTCATTATCAATAAGAATATCTCCCTTGAACGGCTCTGAGCCAGTTCCATCATAAATTAATCCGGATTTAAACAGTTTCATATTTATCTAACAATGTTTCATCACAAAAGTAGGGATTTATTCGGAATATTTACTAAACAAAGCAATTGGTGGTTTTTCGAAAATTCCAAGTGGACCATATAAATAAAGTACGAGACACTTAATGTCGCCCCCTCTCCCCTCAAACATTTTCAGTACATTTACAGAAATTTATAGTATTTTTGTAAGGTTATACTTATTAAAACTGAAATGATGAATAAGGTTAATACTGAAATTATTGAGTTATTGCAGCTGATTGGGGTTGCCGGAGAGTATCAGACATTTGTAATGAGGATTGTGGCTGTTTGTGCCATTTTGCTCATTGCTTTTATTTTGGACAGGATTTGCAGGAAGTTGATTATTCCCGGTATCCGCAAAATCACTGCCAAGACAGAGTCCACCTGGGACGATCATATTTTGAGTGATGCTGTTTTGAAAAATGCTTACAGGATGATTACTCCGATTGTCATTTCGGTAATGATTCCGTTTGTACTGCCCAACGAGCCGGAGTTGCGTGCATTTGTGATTAAATTGTGCTGGATTTATCTGATAGCTATCAGTATCAAATTGATCTGTGCGTTCATCAGTTCTCTTTACACTATCTCCAGCGAACACGAAAAGTTCAAAAACCGTTCGCTGAAAGGGTTCTTCCAAATGATCAAACTCGTGGTGGTATGTATTGGAGCAATCATCATAATCAGCACTGTTATTGATAAAAATCCTTTTACAATTCTTGCAAGTCTTGGTGCCGGTACCGCTATTCTGATGTTGGTATTCCAAGATACGATTAAGGGACTTGTTGCAGGTATCCAATTGATGGCCAATGATATGCTTCGTCCCGGTGACTGGATTACAATGCCCAAGTTCGGTGCCGATGGCGATGTATTAGAGGTAACTCTTACAACTGTGAAGGTGAGAAACTGGGACAAAACCATTACTACCGTACCTACTTATTCTCTTATCAATGACTCTTTCCAAAACTGGAGAGGAATGTTTGAGGCAGGTGGCCGCCGAGTAAAGAGGTATCTTAATATAGATTTGAACACCATCAGATTCTGCACAAAAGAGGAGATGGAAAGTTTCAGACAGCAACCTTGGATGGAGGGATTTGAACAGACTGCAGGTCAGGAAGTCAACCTCTATATTTTCCGTCATTATGTTGAGTATTACCTGCGCCACCATCCTGTAGTGAGCAAAAATATGACACTGCTGGTACGTCAGTTGCAGCCAACTTCAGAGGGTATGCCAATAGAATTGTATTTCTTCTCGGCCGATACCACCTGGGCACGATACGAACATCTTCAGGCTGAAGTATTCGATCATATTATTGCTATGCTCCACACTTTTGGACTCAGAGCATTCCAGAACCCTACCGGACTGGATATCAAAAACTTAAAATAAATTCATATCTATGAGTAAAGGTACTTACATTCAAGCCAACAAAGAGTGGTTAAGCGAAAAAGCGAAAGAGGAAGGTGTCGTTGCCTTGCCCAACGGAATATATTACAAAGTAATTTCGCAAGGTAAAAATGATGGCAAACACCCCACCCCGAGAAGCATTGTCACAGCCCACTATACCGGATGGACAATCAATGGCAAGAAATTCGACAGCAGCCGTGGTGGAGTCCCTATTGCATTCAGACTGAATGAGTTGATAGAAGGATGGATTATTGCAATGCAACAAATGTGTATCGGAGACAAGTGGGAAGTATATATTCCTGCAGAAATGGGATACGGCAAGTTTTCACAACCGGGAATACCCGGAGGATCCACACTTATTTTCGAGATTGAACTCCTTGGAATAGCATAATTTGAACCCGATATGCAAATAACCGGGTTTGACAAAGGATACAAAGTTTTTAGCGGAAGGAACACAATGAAAAATAGAGATAGAGAAATTTGGCTCGACTGGCTCAGAGTGACAGCCTGTTTTATGGTAATGTTGACACATTGCAGCGAACCGTTCTATTTGGGAGGAGAAGGCTCCCTGATTCTCACAAAATGGGATGCAATATGGGTATCGATACTGGATGTTTTACCAAGGGCTTGCGTTGCTCTATTTATTTTGACTTCCAGCTATCTGCAATTTCCACTACACTATTCGGCAAATGAATTTTTCCGCCGTAGGGCAATCAGAATCCTGATTCCCTTCGCGTTTTGGACAATAGTATATGCTTTCGCTTTTGGGGAGCCGGTACAAAACTTCAAAGACCTGATTCTCAATTTCAATTATGCAGCCGGGCACCTGTGGTTCGTATATATGATGGTAGGAATCTATCTACTTATGCCACTGCTCTCTCCCTGGGCAGAAAGGGTTTCCCGAAAAGAGTTGCTCTTTTATCTCGGAATCTGGCTATTTACCACTTTGATTCCGATTATCAGAGATCTTGCAGCAGAATCTTCACCTGTGATTTATGGTCCTTCTGGTATTCCCAACCCTGCAAAATATCCTCTTTGGGGTGAAGCAAGCTGGAACACATACGGACTATTCTATTATTTCAGCGGATTTATCGGATATTTGCTATTGGGACTCTATTTCAAAAAATTTGCAGGAGTCATATCCTGGAAAAAAACATTGATAACAGCAATTCCTTTATTCATTTGTGGATTTGCAATTGCTTCATTGGGATTTCTTTCAAGAGTTTGGGCAGACAGCAACGGAGTATTCCCTTTCGAGGGGCCTGTGGGACTTGCTGCTCTGTGGGAAACAACCTGGCTGAATGACACCATCGGAGTGGCGATGATGGCTATAAGTTGGATTATGTTGTTCCGAAAAATTAACTGTTCCGGAGGATTCTACAAAAAGGTCCTTTTGCCCATCTCCAATGCAAGTTACGGTATGTACTTGTGCCACTTGCTTCTGCTGGTTATCATATCTCCCTGGATTAGAGAGTTGCTGGGAGTTGGCAATGAGGGAGTTCTCGGCATCTGGACCACCCCTGTGGAAATAATTTCATCGACACTGCTCACATTTACAGGAGTTTCCATTTTCTGCGTGATAGTCAGAAAAATCCCAAAAGTGGGCAAATGGATAATCGGATAAATATATAATGGTATGATTGAAATAAAATATGCAACAAAAGAGGATATAAATGCTCTTGTCGGATTTCAGGTGCTGATGGCAAAGGAATCGGAAGGGAGTATCCTCAATATTGAAAAGGTGACAAATGGTATCACTCAGGCAATCTCTGACCCCAATAAAGGGAGGTACCTCGTTGCAAAAATTGATGGAGAGACCGTAGGAAGTCTTATGCTTACCTCGGAATGGAGCGACTGGAATGCCCAATGGTATTTGTGGATTCAGAGTGTTTATGTGATACCACAACATCGCGGACAAGGGATTTACACGGCTATGTACCAAAAGGTAAAAGACATTGCCAAAGAGGAGAATATCTCCCAAGTAAGGCTCTATGTTGATAAAACCAATATAGCGGCACAAAAGGTTTACAACAAATTGGGAATGACTCAGTCGCATTATCTTATTTATGAAGAAAATATTTAGCATATCATTGGCCCTGTTTGCACTTCTTGCAGGCAGCTGCACAAGTAACAACTTTGTTCCCAAGTCGGAGGCCAAGCGGTCTTAGGAAGACAAG